>JBDTGB010000213.1:0-1927 GCA_039937635.1 Burkholderiaceae bacterium
ATGAAGAAATTGGAATCTGTCTTGTCTGCGGAACTTGTGCAGCCGCACCGTGCCGCAACGATCGCCGATGTTGCGCGCATAACAGGTTATTCCACGGCGACAGTGTCTCGTGTGTTCAATAAGAGCCCGAAAGTTGCCGAAAAGACCCGCCGCGCCATCGATACCGCTATGCGCAAGCTGGACTATGTCCCTGATCATGCGGCCAGAATGCTTGCCACTCATTCCTCGCGCACGATTGGAATCGTGGTTCCCGCCATTGAAAACACGACCTATGCGGTCGGGATCACCGCGCTCCAGCAGAGTTTGCGTCGTTCGGGATATACCTTGCTGATCTCATCGTCCGAGTACGACTTGGACCTTGAAATGGAGGAAGTCCAGACTATGGTCACCCGTGGCGTGGATGGCATCGTTTTGGTGGGAGGGATACACAAACCCGAGATGATTAAGCTTCTGGAGGCCCGTGCAGTACCGTATGTGGTCACCTGGGTGCTAAGCCGCGAACTGCCTTGTATTGGGTTTGACAATCGGGCTGCCGGCGCCAGGGTTGCCTCTCATCTACTCGATCTTGGCCATGTCGATATAGCTGTCATTGCCAGTCTGTCAGCGACGAACGACCGTGCTGCCGCGCGAGTTGCAGGTGTGCGGGATGCGCTCGCCAGCCGCGGCCATTCATTGCCTGAAAATCACGTCATCGGAGGCCTTGGATCCATCGGCGAGGGCAAGACCGCCATGCGTATTCTCATGGCTATAAAGGCGGTGCCGACGGCTGTCATCTGCCTTAACGACGCATTGGCGTTCGGTGTCATTCTCGAGGCGAAAAGCCGAGGGTTGAAAATCCCCGGAGATTTATCAGTTGTAGGGTTTGACGACGCTGATTTCGCGGCGGAACTAAGCCCCCCGCTGACCACTGTCCGGGTCCCGGCTGTGGAAATCGGGGTCGCCGCCGCGGATTATCTTGTTGCACAAATCGAAAAGACGCCAACCGCCCGGGTGGTGGAAATTCCGGCCAATCTCATCATTCGGGCAAGCAGTGGCGCTCCCATCCGTGATAAAGCCGCCATTCGAAAAATCAAGAATGAGCATTAGCCTCGACGTCGCAAATTTTATTTCAGGTGGTCATAAATGATTCAAATTGATAAGGCGCAACTATGGCGCGACCTTCAACAGATGGGAGAGGTTGGCGCTACGGCGACCGGTGGAGTCCGTCGTCTGGCGCTCTCCGTCGAAGACAAGGCAGGACGTGACCTTTTTGTGGGCTGGTGCCGCAATGCTGGTTACGAGGTGCGTGTTGATTCGGTGGGCAACATCTACGCGCGAAGAGAAGGCGCAAATAGCGTGGCAGCGCCGGTGGTGACTGGAAGCCACCTCGATACACAACCCGTGGCCGGGAAATACGATGGACCTTACGGCGTGTTGGCAGGCCTGGAAGCCTTGAGGACGTTGGATCGCCATGGCATTGAGACCGAGCATCCGATAGAGGTAGTTGTTTGGACGAACGAGGAAGGCGCTCGCTTCCAGCCGCCCTCGCTTGGCGCCGCTGTCGTGGAGGGTTCAATTTCTGTCGGCACGGCGCTCGGAGCGGCCGATGTGGACGGAGTGCGATTTGGAGACGCTCTGCGCTCCATAGGCTATGCAGGCAGCGTTGATCCTGTTCGCCCGAAGATTCATTGCTATATAGAAGCGCACATTGAGCAAGGTCCGGTCCTTGAAGGCGCCAGCCTGGATATCGGCGTGGTAAACGGAGTCGTCGGAGTCCATGCGTTTGAAGTGGAACTGATTGGTCAAGGGGCACACACGGGAACAACTCCGATTCCTTATCGAAGGGACGCGCTATTGGGCGCAGCCCACATTATCGAGGGGGTTCGCGAGTTGGCGTTGCGGCATGAACCAAAAGGGCGCGCGTCAGTGGCGTTCCTGAATGTCAGTC
>JBDTGB010000214.1:0-2442 GCA_039937635.1 Burkholderiaceae bacterium
GGGCCGTTTCGGACCATTGCCCTGGGTCTCTTGCCTGATGTCACGCCTGATCAGGCTTGCGCTCATCCCACCTGGAGGATGGGGCGTAAAATATCCGTCGATTCCGCGACAATGGTTAATAAGGGCCTTGAAGTCATGGAAGCGCATTGGCTATTTGCCATGCCCGTGAACCAGATTCAGGTCGTCATTCATCCACAGAGCATGGTTCATTCGATGGTTGAATACCAGGATGGCTCGATTTTGGCTCAGTTGGGCCAACCGGATATGCGTACACCCATTGCATACGGCCTGGGGTTTCCAGACCGTATCGACAGCGGAGTGGGACTACTGGCGCTGACCGCCCTGGGCCGTCTCGATTTTGAAGAACCTGATTTCGAACGATTCCCGTGCTTGCGTCTGGCCTTTGACGCGATTAAAACCGGCCAGGCCGCTTGTGTTGCGCTGAACGCCGCCAACGAGGTCGCGGTCGGTCAATTTTTAAAGAGCCGTATCCAATATACTGAAATTGCGCATGTGATCGAGGGGTGTTTGCATCGAATGGGTCGCCGGCCCACGCCCGGCCTGGACTCGCTCGAAGATGTGTTGGCGCTTGATGCCCAGGCGCGCGCGTGCGCATCGGAACTATGCGTTGCAAAACAAGCCAGCCAGGCTGTCTGATACTTTAATACGGTTGGGAGCTCCATGCTTTTTACTTTGCTTGCTTTTGCCCTGGCTCTTGGGATGATCATTACATTTCACGAGTATGGACATTATTGGGTTGCCCGCCGTTGCGGCGTAAAAGTGTTGCGTTTTTCCGTGGGTTTCGGTAAGGTGCTGGCGCGACGCATTGATCGCCACGGCACAGAATGGGCAATTTCGGCCATTCCCCTCGGCGGCTACGTCAAGATGCTTGATGATGCCCCCGCTGACGCCAGCCCCGCAGCGGCCGCCCAAGCGTTTAATAACAAGAGCATCGGCCAGCGCATGGCGATTGTCGTTGCCGGGCCCGTAGCCAATCTGGTTCTGGCGGCCTTGTTTTATGCGGCGTTAAATATTGTCGGCACCCAGGAGCCGGCCGCGATTCTGGCAGCGCCGCCCGGCAACACAGCGGCGGCTCTGGCCGGCTTTGAAGCGGGCGATCGTATTGCCACCATTAACGGCAAAAACGTGCAGTCTTGGCCCGAGGTGCGCTTCAACCTGCTCGATGCGCTGACCTCGGGCGGCCAGGTCCCGATTATGGTTGACACGGCTTCCGGAATTCAGCGTATGCGCACGCTGGATCTTCAAACCAAGGCAATCGAACCTGATCAGGTGGACTTGATGTCTCAGGCGGGGCTGAGCCTGGCCAGGCCAAAGCCTAAAGTGACCCAGGTTTCGCCCGATGGCCCGGGAGCGCGCGTCGGCTTGCAAGCGGGCGATGTCGTTGTTGGAGTCGGATCGTTGAAAAACCCGACGGCCGATGCAATGGTGAGCGAGATTCAGGCCCACGCAGGCCAACCCATCGCCATGACAGTGTTGCGAAATGGGGTCGCTCTGACGCTTAATGTGATTCCAGCGCTTGAAACAACGCCTCAGGGTGTGAAAGTGGGTCGTATCGGCGTATTATTAGGCGCAGAATTCCCGATGGTCGCTGTTCGTTACGGGATATTTGAGAGTGTCTCCAGGGCTGTGTCGCGTACGCTGGACACGGCCTGGTTTTCATTAAAAATGATGGGCCGCATGGTGACGGGCGGTGTTTCGCTACGCAATATCAGCGGTCCAGTGACGATTGCCGATTATGCGGGTCAAACCGCCCGCATTGGCGTCGCGGCTTATGTGGGCTTTTTGGCCCTGATCAGTGTTAGTATCGGCGTGTTGAATTTGCTACCCATTCCGATGCTTGATGGCGGGCATTTGATGTATTACGTTTTAGAAGTCGCGCGCGGTAAACCGGTGCCCGAAAAATGGCGCGATGCGGGTCAACGCATCGGGCTGGGGATGCTGGCGGCATTAATGGGGCTAGCGTTTTTTAACGATTTTTATCGCCTTTTTAGTTAGAGACGTTTCTGTCTTACAATTTTCCACCACTTCGAGCAAGGACTCACCAGGATGTTGCTACGCTGGAAATTCCCTATTATTAAGGCCAGGCACGTATTGGCTGTTTTGTTGGCGGCTTTGCTGATCCCCGGCCTTGCCAATGCTTTTTCCACCTTTGTGGTGAAAGATATACGCGTCAATGGTATCCAGCGTGTCGATGCCGGAACAATATTCACATACCTCCCGGTAAAGGTGGGTGAACAATTCACGCAAGCCGAAGCCGCCGAGGCTATCCAGCGATTGTATGGCTCGGGGTTTTTCAGCGACGTCAAAATAGATGCTGAAAATAACGTCTTGGTAGTCTCTGTTGTAGAGCGGCCCACCATTGCGTCGGTTAGCTTTAACGGCATGCACGATCTTGACGCCAAGGCCATTACCAAGTCGCTG
>JBDTGB010000215.1:0-11704 GCA_039937635.1 Burkholderiaceae bacterium
AATGTCTTGAAACGATCAAGCATGGGGAACAGGCCGAAGTTCATGGAGCCCATGTTCAGCGAAGCCACTTCGGGTTTGAATGTCATGGCGGGGCGCATGCGTTCTTCCACCGTCATGTGGGGGCTTCCGCCAGTTGTGATGTTGATGACGGCATTGGTGTTGGCCTTGATTTTTTCCAGGAAAGGCCGGAACAGTTCGGGATCTTGCGATGGCTTGCCGTTTTTGGGGTCGCGCGCATGCAAATGCAATATAGCGGCGCCGGCCTTCGCCGCCGCGATTCCGGCTTCGGCGATTTCATCGGCGGTAACCGGCAAATACTTGGACATGCTGGGCGTGTGGATCGCGCCTGTCACCGCGCACGTAATAATTACCTTCTTTTTGCTTGCCATTATTTTTCCTTCCAGACGATGGATTAATTTTTTTCCGTGGAACTCGATTCTTTCTTTTGTCGCAACAAGGCCATCAGCCGCTCATCGCGCCATAGCCGGCGGTTCAGCAGTTCTGATTTTGGAAGCTGGTCGCGCCGCTGTTTTTCGACCTTTGCTATCAGATCGGCATCCCAGGCGGTTGTGCTGGTTTGTTCTTTGGCGATCGACTGATACATGCCGCCGTAGCGGCGGCAGTAATCTTCCAGCCCATCGGGCGCGTTCAGGTCGATGGTTTCAAACGGCCCCATGAAGGACCAACGCAGACCCAGGCCGTCTTTTACGGTAACGTCCAAATCCTCGACACTGACGTACCCGCCTTGCACCAGCCGGAACGCTTCACGTAAAAGCGCGCCTTGCAGACGGTTCAGCACGAAACCTTCCAGCTCTTTGTTTACAACAACAGGCTTTTGTTTGACCGCCGCCATGATGGATCGGGCGGCTTCTATGGATTCCTTGTCGGTCCAGGGCGCGCCGCACAGCTCGACGGCGGGAATAAGGTAAGGCGGATTCACCGGGTGCGCCACAAGGCAGCGGCTGCGGCCAGGCAGGTCTTCAGTAAAGGCCGATGCCGGAATGCTGGAGGTTGAGCTGGCCAGTACGGCGTTCGGACTGCTTAGTTTGTCGAGCTTGCTGAAGATTTCTTTTTTGATGGCGAGCACTTCTGGCAGGCTTTCCTGAACGTACTCAGCGCCATCAAGCGCTTCGTCCAGACTGTCAAAGGATTGGATGCGCGTCATGATTTCCGCAGCGCCAGTCAGCAAGCGCTGTTTCTGAAGTTCGTCCACCTGCCTGGAAATTAGCGGAAGCGCGCGTTTTAGCGCCGCTGGATCGCCATCCCACAGCCTGACGGCGCATCCGCCACGGGCAAATACAATCGCCCAAGCCTGTCCTATAAGGCCCGAGCCTATTATTGCAACGTTCATAGTTTTTCCACTGTTTTGTTAAACCAAAGCCTGGGTATGTCCATCGACGGTCAGTGCCTGGCCGTTCACGCTTGCGGCTGCCGCGCTGGCTGCGAACAAGGCCATGTTGGCGATATCGCGCGCGGACACCATGCGGCCCAGCGACGCCTGTTGCTCGTATGATTGCGTCAACTCTTTGTTCGGAATGCCCATGGCCTGAGCTTTGGAAGCGATAACGGCGCGTATGCGCGGCCCTTCGACGGCTCCAGGCAAAATGGCGTTGACGCGCACACCGAACTGGCCCAATTCAATGGCCAGTGTTTTTGTGAATCCGACCACGGCCCATTTCGATGACGCGTAAGCTGCGCGACCCGCAAACCCAAGATGTCCCGCCGCCGATGACATATTGATGATAACGCCCGCTTTCGATTGCTTTAGCAGCGGGATGGCCAAGCGCGCGCAAAGAAACTGCCCCGTAATGTTAACGGCCAGGGTTTTGTCCCAATCCGCCTTGGCCAGAGTTTCGACGAAGCCTGTGGGGCCTGCGATACCCGCATTATTGATAAGAACGTCGAGCCCCCCAAAATGCGCACGGACTTGTTCAAACAAGGCGGCGACGCTGGCTTCGTCGGAAACGTCGGCAATCATCGTGTGCAGCCGCGGCAACTCGGCCTTGGCCGTCGCCAGGGCTTTTTCATTGATGTCGCAAATGAATACGTCGGATCCCGCGGCGGCGAATACCCTTGCCATCTCCAGCCCAAGACCGCTTCCACCGGCCGTAATGAGCGCCTTCACGCCTTTCATGCTTATAGTTTCAAACATTTCCGCCTCTGTTAAAGCCCTTTACACACCCAGTAGTCTAACCTGAAGTTCTTTGTTTTCCTTGAGCTCCTGCGCCGCGCCTTCGTAGGCGATATGACCGTTGACCATGATGTAGGCGCGGTCGACCATGCGCAGGGCCAAATCCACCCGTTGCTCCACGATCAGGATGCTGGTGTGTTCGCGCAACTGGGACACGGCATCAAGGACTTCGTTCACCACCGACGGGGCCAGGCCCTCGAATGGCTCATCAAGAAGGATAAGCCGTGCGGGGGCCATAAGCGCACGCGCAATCGCCAGCATCTGCAGTTCGCCGCCGCTTAAATTCCCGCCGATGGAGTCGCGCAGCGCTTCCAGCTTTGGAAATAGCTCGAATATCCGATCCAGCCCCCAGCCGCCCGGCCGCCGCGCAACAAGCAGATTGTCGAGCACGCTCAGATTGGGAAAGATGCGCCGGCCCTGGGGAACAATTGACAAACCCAGTCGGTTGACGCGAATCGACGGCCAGCCGGCGATGTCCGTGCCTTCAAAGAGGATGTGGCCGGCGCTTGCTGACAGCTGGCCCATGATGGTGTGCAAAGTGGTGGTTTTGCCCGCGCCGTTGCGACCCAGCAATGCGATTGCCTCGCCCTCCATCACCTTTAGCGATAGATCGTCCAGGACGCGGCTGCCGGCGTAGCCAGAGGCCACATTCCGCAACTGCAGGATGGGCTGGCTTGTTTTGACTGATTTAGCGGTTGCAGCCCGCCACGGGGTTCGGGCGGGCGCTGCATCGATCTTGTTGCCTTCCTCGACGGTCTTTCCCAGATAGGCCTCAACGACCAGCGGATTGTGCACCACCACTTGCGGCTCGCCGTCGGCGATGACGCGGCCTTGATGCAAGACGGTAATTCGATCGGACAAGGAAATGACGCGGTCAATGTCGTGCTCGATGAGCAAAATAGTGTGCCGGCCCGCCAGTCGGCGAATAAGCACGCTGATGCGTTCGCGTTCGGCATCTGCCAGACCCGCCAGCGGCTCGTCAAGCAGCAGCAGCTCGGACCCGGTCGCCATGGTTACCGCAATGTCGAGCAGGCGTTGCTCACCATGCGGCAGGTTAAATGTGGTTTCATCGGCTTTGTCTTCCAGGCCCACCGCGTGCAGCAAGGCCCAGGCGCGATCCGCCACGTCCTTCAGGCTATAGGCCTCGATCCATAGTGACGGCCGCTTGGGTGAACGCGCCTGGACGGCGACGCGCACCGCCTCAAAAACAGTAAGGTTGCCGGGCAGACTAACGATTTGGAAAGAGCGCGACATACCCAGGCGGACGCGTTCGTGTACAGCCAGCGCACTGATGTCTTTGCCCTTGAATAGAATCTGCCCACTGTCGTTGGGAATCAGGCCGGTAAGCATATTGAAGAATGTGGTTTTGCCAGCGCCGTTTGGACCAATCAGGCTGTGGATGCTGCCCGATTGAACGCCAAGGCTGATGTTGTCGGCCGTGACCACGCGTCCAAAGCGTTTGCACAGGCCGCGCACTTCCAGCACCACCTGCGCCGAAGGCGCGGCGCTGTCGGAAAACAGATCCGGCAGATTAGAGGGGCATGGCGGCAGCGGTGTACGCGTCAGTCGCCAGCGATTGTTGCCGCGCAGGCGCGCGTAAACCCCTGACAAGCCTTCGGGCGAAAGCAGCACCACCGCAATAATCAGGGCGCCGAAGATCAGCCACCAGTGCTCGGTGATCGAACTAAGCTGATCGCTTAAATTGATGTAGATGATTGCGCCCCAAAGCGGGCCCAGGAAATGGTGTATGCCGCCCAGCAGCGTCATCATGACCGGATCGCCGGCATGCTGCCAATTCATATTGTCGGCATACACGCCCTGAATCGAGAACGACAGCAGGCCGCCGGCCAGACCTATAAAAGCGCCATGCAGCACCAGGGCGGCAAGGCGATAGCCCCACGGGTTGTAGCCCAGATACTGAATTCGTTTTTCGTTGTCGCGTATGGCCTGCAGCACCCGTCCGAAGGGAGAATGCACCACGCGAAACAGCAGCCACGCGCCTATAAACGTCAGCACCGCACAAAAGACGTAATACTCGGATGCATTTTCCAGGCCGGGGCGCTGCACGCCCTGCAAGCCGTTTTCCCCACCGGTCAGGTTCGTCCAGCGAAAGCAGATCTCGTAGAACAGTTGTGTGAACGCCAAGGTGAGCAAGGCGAAATACAGGCCTCGCCGGCGCAAAATCAGCAGGCCCAGCACCAGACCCAGAGCTGCTCCGAAGGCGGTGCTCACGACCAGCCCCAGGGCGACATTCTGGGTCACGTGGATGGCAAATAGCGCGCTGGCGTAGCTGCCCATGCCGAAAAAAACGGACGAGCCGAACGAGACCATGCCCGTGTAACCCAGTAATAAATTGTAGCCGATGCCATAGAGCGTATAGATCACCACGAGTGTGGCAAGGCTAACGGTGGAACCTGCCATCGACATCAAATAGGGCATGACGATGAAAACGGCGGCAAGCACAGCCAGCGGGTGAGTGGCGGTTTGGCGCAGGCGATTCACTCGAAACGCTCCCATTGCTCGCCGAATAAGCCTCGCGGCCGTATCAGCAACACCACGATCATGAGCACATACATAATCGATGTCGAGGCCACCGGCCAAAACTGGATGGTCATTGCCACCGCAACACCGACCATCAATCCGGCGACGATTGCGCCGCGCAAACTTCCCAGGCCACCGATGACCACCACGACGAATGCCGGCATGATGGCTTGCTCAGCCATTGACGGTACGACGCTCCATAGCGGCGCGGCGAGCACGCCGGCGGCGCCGGCAAGCAGGCAGCCCAGGCCGAAGATGAACATGAATACGCGTTTCAGATTGATGCCCAGCATGCTTACCATTTCTGGATCGCGCGAGCCGGCGCGAACGATCCGGCCATACGGGGTTTTTTCTAAAAATAGCCAGACAGCGGCAAGTAGAACGATGGTGATCGCCAGCACCGCCACGCGGTAGCGCGTAACGAACACCGGCCCGTAATGCACCAGTCCGGCAAGAAAGGGTGGCGTATCGAATGGGTGGCCCATGGCGCCCCATAGCGTGCGGATGAGCTCCTCGATGAAGAGCGCCAGACCGAAGGTCAGCAACAGGCTGAGCAGCGGTTCCTTGTTGTAGAGCGGGCGCAGCAGTACGCGCTCCACCGCCAGGCCAATGACGCCGACCAGGATGGGCGCCAGAAATAGCGCGCCGACAAAGCCGACGTGCGGTCGCAATGTCAATGCAATATAGGCGCCCAGAGCAAAAAATGCGCCGTGGGCGAAATTCACCAAGCCCAGCATGCCGAAAATAATTGACATGCCAACGGAGATAAGGACGAATAGAAAACCTAGCACCAAGCCGTTCATAAGCTGCGACGCGAAAAGCGTGGCATTTATCACGGGCATCTCCTTTTACGCGAAGCGCGGCGCAAGCGTCCTGGTTGCTTGCGCCGCGCGGATTTAAACGCCGCTCATGGCGAGGCTGTGGTTACATCTTGCATTCGGTGTCTTTTTTCGATCCGTACAGGGTCTCCAGCGTTTCATTGCCGCTTGGCGCCACGGCAACGATATCGAAATAATCGTACTGACTCTCGATCTTGTGCTTGACCTTGGCCAGCAGGGTGGGTTGTATCAACTGGTGGTCCCACGGGCGGAAGTAAATCGCCTGCTTCTTGTAGCCGTCAAACTTGTGGTTTTCCATGAAATCCACCAGCTTGTCTGTCTGAGTGGAGCCCGTTTCCTTAATGGCGGCGAGGATGGCTGTGCAACCGAACCAGTCTTGCCACGCCTCCGATTCAGGCGGCTTGCCGAACTTTGCCTGATATTTTTTGGCGAACTGTTCGCTTACTGTGGTGTTCTGGCTACCCGTGTAGTTCCAGATCTTGGGATAGATTCCCGTGGCTGCGTCGGGGCCGGCCGCCCATAGATCCGTGTCGTTGACGATCAGGGAAGACACCGGAATCTTGTTTGTCAGGCCCATTTGATGAAACTGCTTAAGGAAGTTGGTCATATCGCCGCCGCCCAGGCCAAGGAAAATAACGTCCGGCTTGGCCGACATGAGCTTAAGGATATACGAGCTGAAATCCGTCGTGCCCAGCGGCGTTTGATCCGCTCCAACCACCTTGCCACCGTCTTTAGTAAGCAGTTCGTTCATCTGCTTGTAGCCGTCGATGCCCCAGGCGTAAGACGCGTACAGGAAATACCAGTTTTTGCCGTTTTTCGATAGCAATGGATAAAGGCTGCGCACAGTTTCGTAATTGGGCAGATCCACGCGGAAGGTGTATCGATTGCAATTGGCGCCGGTAATTTCGGTGGCGTTGGGGCCGGTTGCCATCAGTAAAATTTTTTCGCGCTCGGCCACCGGCATAATGGCCAGAACATCGCCGCTGGAGACGCCGCCTTGAACTGCAACGACCTTCTGCTCTTGAATCAGCTTGTGCATGTTTTGCTGGGTTGTCTGCGGTCCGTTTTCGTCCAGCCATACGAGTTGCACGGGGCGGTCAAGCACTTTGCCGCCTATATCGTCCACGGCAATAGTCGCGCCATTATGGCCTTGCTCGCCCTGCACGGCGTAGGTGCCAGATTTGGGCAGCAGCACGCCTAGTTTGATGGGTTCCGCCGCGCGGGCTGTGCGGATAAATGGCCCGGCAATGCCCGATAGCAGCCCAGCCACTGCGCCCGCTTTAAGCACAGAACGCCGGGTAACGCCTGTAATTATGCTTCTGCCTTCTTTCCTGTCAGACATAAACCATCTCCTGAGAGCGCCTGCCGACATATGCGATTGACGAGAGGCTTGTTATTCTTACTAGCCGAAAGTGCGTACCACAAGCAGGCAGAATAAACTTGGTTTATGACGCTGTCAAAACTTTTTAAATCTTTTTATTCGTTCGTCATGCAAAGGAGTTGAGCCCAACGAGCGTGTTGCGGCACCGCCGTTCAGCGCATGGATTCCAGCGCCTGTTTTAAATCCGCCTTCAGGTCGTCGATGTGTTCGACGCCCACCGACATGCGTACAAAATTGGGTTCAATGCCTGCAGATTTCATTTGTTCTTCGGTCATAGTGCCAGCCCACATGGCCGCCGTGTGAACCACCAGGGTCTCGACGCCGCCCAGGCTGACCGCGTGGGTTGCCAGCCGAAGCGAGGACACAAAGTTGCTGGTGAGGGCGAAGCCGCCTTTTAGCGAAAACGCAATGACGGCGCCGAACCCTTTCATTTGCCGCAGCGCCAGTTCATGCTGCGGATGGCTTTTCAGGCCGGGATAAAAAACGCGCTCAACTTGCGTTTGTTCTTCCAGCCAGTGCGCAAGCGCGAGCGCGTTGGCGTTGATGCGCTCCATGCGCAGCGACAGGGTTCTAAGTCCGCGCAAAAGAAGCCATGCGTCCATGGGGGATAACACCGCCCCGAGCGTTGTGTGCATGTGCCAGATACGCTCGGCAATTTCGGTTGAGCAGCACACAGCGCCCGCGGTGACATCGTGATGGCCGCCGAAGTACTTGGTTGCGCTGTGCACGACGATATCGATCCCCAGGGCGTGCGGCTTTTGATTCAACGGAGAGGCAAAGGTATTGTCGGCAATAGTGATGATGCCGCGCCCACGGGCCATTTCGGCCACGGCGGCCAGATCTGTCAGCGACAGAGTCGGGTTGACTGGCGTTTCCACCATGATCAGCCGGGTTTCCGGCCGAATGGTCGCCTTCATTGCGGAAAGATCGGTTTGGTCGACGATGCTGACCTCGACGCCGAATCGCGGCAGTACTTCTTCGAAGAGCTTCGATGTGCTCATATAGTGGCGTTTTTGCGCAATGACGTGGTCGCCGCGCGACACTAGGCTTAACACGGTCGTGCTGATTGCGCCCATGCCCGAGGCCATCACCATGGCGGTTTCTGTGCCTTCAAGCTCGGCCAGAATAGCCTCGACCCGTTTGTGAACCGGGTTGCCGTATCGCGTGTAATACGCGGACGGTCGCACTGTGTTGGCCTTTTCGACGAAGTCGCCGGCGCTCTCGGCGCGAAACGTCGCGCTATAGTGAATGGGCGCAACAATACTGGAGTCCGTCGACAGCGCCGCGTCGCCATGTAAAACCAGCGTTTCGTCGCGCCAGTTATTTTTATCTGGGTTATGCACGGAAGGGTCGACGACTTTCATGAGGTTTCACTCCAATAGTATTTCGGGCGCCGGACAAGGTTCCAATCATGGCCGGTGGATACTTCAGTGTACGAAAATTACTGAGTGCTCATCTCGTTCAGTTTAATCTCAGCGTTGTGACAATTGATGTGTGGGATTTTCGAGTGTGGCTTGATTTAATGAGTTTTGTGGTTTGTTAAGTGTCGCGCGCGTTTCAATTGCTTTCAATTGATGTAAAGATTTCGACATTGGCCGCGAACTAAAGCCAGCCGAGGGGTTCTATATCACCTATGAGCTGCAACTAGGTTTGTCGGCTCAGCTTGGGAGCATAAGCGCCTAAGGGAATTATTTCGGAGTTATCTAAATGATCACAAAATCGCGTGTCGCACTTGCCTTATCAACTTCGGCTCTATGCCTGGGCGTTGCGTTGGCCCCTGCGGCTTTTGCAGCGGGTACAACGACTGCAACCCATGCTAAAACCAAACACCACAAAGTTCAAAAAACGAATGCCAAGGCTGCAACTCATGCACCTGCCGCTAAAGCTAAAGTGCAACCGGCAACGCAACCTGCGAAGTAATTTTTCGCCCGTCTTTTAGTGTTCATTTGAAAGCCAGACCCGTTTATTCGGGCCTGGCTTTTTATTTGGCTTATTTATCCCTGACCTTGTTTTCGTCTGTATAAGGGGAAACCCTAGAAAAAACTGCTTTTTGAGGAATGAACGCTCACTTATAATTATGAATTATTAATACTTGGCGACTGCGCGAGGGTATTGTCTGATGAGTGCTCGTATTGTCCAGCAAGTCTTGTATCTCGACGTCGCGGATCGTCTGCGCGCCATGATTCAGGCGCAGGTGCTGGTGGCCGGCGCCTGGATCGACGAGACCAAGCTAACCGCCGAGCTCGGCATTTCTCGCACCCCGCTGCGCGAGGCGTTGAAGGTTCTTGCCAACGAGGGGCTGGTGCGGCTCGAGCCGCGTCGCGGCTGCTTTGTCAACGAGCTGTCGGCGCGTGACCTGGACCAGATTTTTCCATTAATGGCCATGCTGGAAGGGCGCTGCGCCTTCGAAGCCGCGCAAAAAGCAAGTATTTCGGATTTGCTCAAGCTTGAGCCCTTGCACGCCGAATTGCAGACTTATGCGTCGTTGGAGCACGTTAATCAGTATTACGCGCTTAATGCCCGAATTCACGAAGCGGTGCAGGCTTTGGCCGATAATTGCTGGTTGTCGGGTTTGATCGATAATCTGCGCAAGCTGCTTAGCCTGTCGCGCCACAAAAGTCTGGTGGTGCCGGGTCGAATCCACGAATCCTGCGCAGAACACCTGGCCATTTTCGCGGCGCTTAAGGCGCGCGACGCGGAAGCGGCCGAAGCATTGACGCGCATACATTTGATGCGCCAGCTTAATGCGCTTCATGTATTGCTCGATCAGGGCGACCCGGACACGGGCGCGCTTGAATCCAGTTCGTCCATTGGCTATTCAGGAGCCGATTTATGACCGACCAAGGCACGCGGGAGCCCATAGATAAGCCCGCCGAGGGAGACAGCGAAAATCTGCCGGCCCCCGCCAATTTGCTGGTGCGTTTGGGGCGCTGGTGGGAACGCGAGCGTTGGCCTGGGCCGGCCGAAACTAAAACCTTGTTTTCAGCGCGCCTGACCGACGTGGCGGCGAACCGCCTGGCTCAGACCTGGTGCGAACGCTATGGCGCCGCCGACGGCAAAGGGCGGCGTTTTCTACTGGCGGGTCTGGTTGCCGCCTATGCAAGCCTGGATCCCGTCACCGATCAGGCGGCGCGTTTCTTCAGGCGGTTGAACGCGCAAGTCGATAACCTGCATTTTTTGGTTGAACTGCGCGCCGATATGCTGCGCTGGCGCAATCAGCTTGCCGGCTTGACGGTGCTTGAACGGGAAATCGAGAATTTGTTATCGAGTTGGTTCGACGTTGGCATGCTGGAACTTAAACCCATCACATGGGATTCTCCGGCCTCGCTGCTGGAAAAGCTGATTCAGTACGAGGCCGTGCACGCGATCCGATCATGGGACGAACTGCGTCACCGGGTGGCGAGTCATCACCGTTGCTATGCGTTTTTTCATCCGCGCATGGCGGACGTCCCCCTGATTTTCGTTGAAGTCGCCTTCGCAACGCACATGGCCGATAACGTGCAGGTGTTGCTCGATCCGAAGGCGCCAATTGAAGATCTTGGCAAGGCGCGCTGGGCAATTTTTTATTCGATTTCCAATACTCAAACCGGCTTGCGCGGCATCAGTTTTGGAAATTTCTTGCTTAAGCGGGTTATTGACGAATTATTGAGCGAGCTGCCGCGCTTGAAGTCCTTTGCCACGCTGTCGCCAATTCCGGGCTTTGTTGATTGGTTAAGCAAGCAGGACGGGAAAACGCTGCACCCGTTGCTGCATGATCGGGCCGATAAGCAGGATGCCCTGGATAATCCGCAGGCCGGTCTCAAATGGGTCGAGCACTTGCAAAAAGCAGCGCTGGGCCAGGGTTCTGAAATTTACCAACGGGTGGCCTTGAAGCTGGCGACTCATTATCTGACGACGATGAAGGGTGGCCGGCTGATTGACCCGGTGGCCCGGTTCCATTTGGGCAACGGCGCACGCATGGAACGTGTTAATTGGGCGGCCGATTGTTCCTCTAAAGGGTTGGCGCAGTCCTGCGCGTTGATGGTGAACTACCTCTACGATCTGGATCAGCTTGATGACAATCTGGCGTCGCTTGCGGCCGGCAAACCCAGGCTTGGGCGAAACTTGAGATGGCGGTGAATCAGCGTCATCCCGGATCGGCATTGGGCGTGGCCGGGAAGGTCACCCTTGATTGCCAGGGCGCAGTGGCGCTGGTTACGCTTTCTCATCCCGGACGGCTCAATGCTTTGACGGTATCAATGTGGCATGAACTGCGGGAAATATTCACTGGCGTGTCGGCCAACGAGGCCTTGCGCTGTGTTGTGTTGCGAGGCGCCGACGGCAATTTTGCCGCAGGCGCCGACATACGGGAATTTCCACTGGAGCGCGGCGATCATGCCAGCGTGGTGCATTATCACATGGAAATCATCGCGCCCGCTTTGCAGGCGGTTGGCCGTTGCATCCATCCCGTCATTGCGCAAATTGAAGGCGTATGCATCGGAGGCGGGCTCGAGGTCGCCAGCCAGTGCGACTTGCGTATTGCGGCTAGCTCGTCGCGTTTCGGCGTGCCCATCAATCGGCTTGGGTTTCCGATGGCGCCGGACGAAATGCGAGGTTTGCTGAATTTGGCCGGTCGTGCCGTCACCATGGAAATCCTGCTTGAAGGCCGCGTGTTTGGCGCGCAGGAAGCATTTACAAAAGGATTGCTTACCCGAGTCGTGCCTGATGCGGATCTTGCCGCTGATATTGCGCGAGTGACGGATCGCATGGCGC
>JBDTGB010000216.1:0-5451 GCA_039937635.1 Burkholderiaceae bacterium
GCCGAGCGCAGCGCAGGCAAGGTTCAGATCATGCCACGCGCTGGCTTTATATTGTGGACGGGACAACAAAAAGGCAGGGTGATAGGTTGCCACCAACGGAATGTTCACCCCGTTTTCACTTAGCAACCCGTGTACGCGCCCGCGCAAGTGTTCAAAATCTGAATCATCGTTTAAAAGACCTTGAGAGGCCAGCCGCCCCAAGGTCAAAATCCGCCGAGGGTTAAGCAAAGCAATCTGACGCCGCAAATACGGCAGGCACGCGGCGATTTCGGCCGGCTCGGGCGGCCGATTTCCCAACGGACGGCACTTGACCAGATTCGTAAAAAAAACAGATGAATCTGATCGCACGCCCACCGCCGCCAGCATGGCATGCAGCAGCGTCCCGGCCGTACCCTGAAACGGCAGCCCCGCCCGATCATCGCGCTCTCCGGGCGCTTCTCCGATGATCATCCACTGCACCGATTCAACCGCACCCGATCCGAAAACAGTCTGGCTACGCCCGGCATGAAGCGGGCACGCTTCACAAATCGCCACCAACGATCGCAAACTTTCCAAGTCGTGTGGCAAAGAGCCGCTTATAGGACTCACGGCGCCCAGCAAGGCCTTCGTGCGAACAGGCCGATCGATCGCCACGCGCTCGGGCACTGCCGCCATCGTATCGACATCGGATGGGCCAAATCGCTTGAGCAAATTTTTGTCAATGCCGATTTCCCGCAACCAGGCACGCTGGATCGGGCTCAGCCGCAGCGTTGCCGGCTCGTCGAAATCAACCATAGGCCACCTTGTCGACGACCAGCTTTTTTTCCATCACCCAAGCATCTTCGCGTTCGTTCTGGCGCAACGGATAGTAATCCTTACGCACGCTAAGCCGCTGAAACCCGCGATTCTGATAAAACGTTACGGCGTTGTGATTCGACGGCCGAACCTCGAGAATAAGGCCGGCTAGCGTATGTGCCGCGGACTCGCGCTCGCACTGTTTCAACAGCAAAGCGCCCACCCCCTTGCCCTGTTCATCGCGCGTGACGGCGATGGACAACAAATGCGCCACGTCGGGAGCAAGCATAACCAGACAGAACCCAATAATTTTGGCGCCGCGCCGCGCCACCCACGCGCTATATCCGGCTTCCAGGGCGTCGGAAAAATTGCGCCGGGACCACGGAAACGACTGCACGCTGCGCTCGATAGCGGTCACATCATCCAGATCGCTGTCGATCATGTGATCAATCGCCACTGGCAAGCCGCCCGCTTTGGGGTTGCCGCCCAGCCCGCGCGCGCGCTCCTTGGTGGTGTAGGCCACTTTATCGCGCACATACAGCGGCGCCGCCAATTCCGGCGTCACCCACTGACCGCGTCGCCAAGCCGAAAGAGCCAACCTGGCGATCGTATCGGCAGCCGGGCGAAGCGGGCCCGCGACGACGATAGCGTCTGAATTCGCGACACCTGTCCGCGACGACGTCAAGTCCATCAGCTCCGGATAAGCGGTCAGCGCGTCGCCCATCAACCGGACCGACGCGCTGGCGCCCGATCCATCACACCAACGGCCAACCGATTGCCGAAACCAATTTCCAACATCGCTGGCGTCAAGCAATATAGGCGCTTGCACGACGCGCCAACACACAAGATCAGAGTCCGCAGCACGTTCGAGGCGATACGCGGCCAAATACACTTCGCCCATGCGCGCATCCTGCACAACCAGCCGAACCGATTGCGTTAACGCCGTCATTGACGGCGACGCTTCCAGCGTATCATCAAGCGCCGCAACGGCCAGCAAAGATCCAATGGGAATCACCGGCAGCGCCAAGGCAAACGCAATACCCTGGGCGACGCCGCAGGCCACTCGCAAGCCGGTGAACCCACCCGGCCCTTGCCCAAATGCGACGGCCGTCAACTGAGCACGCGCAACGCATGCCTGCTCAAGCAAATGATCGACCATGGGCAACAAAACTTCGGCATGTTCACCGGTGGCGTCATGCGCGGAATACCTCACGGTCAAACGCCCTTGCACCAGCGACAACAACGCCACGCTACATGAGCGCGATGACGTTTCAAAGGCAAGTAGCTGTAAATCCATAATGCATGCTTTTAAAAATACTTTACTGCGCCAACTTTACCGCATTATTATGTAACGCACGCGGTAACGATCCATTCCATGGGCAAATTCTTACCCGCACGCCATGCGCGCCCCCAGTAGTTTGGCCTATGGTTCAAACACGCTACAGCGTTATTATGTAAACTGAGTTCTACCAAATGCTTAATGTGTAATACCTTGCTACAACCTCTATACGCGTTAACTTGAGCCTGTTACATTTTCCACCATGAATACACAAAATCAATCTTTATCCCGCAAAATCTTGGTGGTCGACGACGATCCGCGCTTGCGCGACTTGTTGCGCCGCTACCTGACCGAACAGGGCTTTAACGTTTTCGTCGCCGAGGACGGTAAGGAAATGACCAAGCTCTGGCAACGCGAACATTTCGATTTGCTGGTGCTTGACCTGATGCTTCCCGGTGAAGACGGCCTGTCGATCTGCCGGCGCTTGCGCGGCGGCCACGACAACACGCCGATCATCATGCTTACGGCAAAAGCCGAGGAAATAGACCGGATCGTGGGTCTCGAAATGGGGGCTGATGATTATCTATCCAAGCCCTTCAACCCACGCGAACTACTGGCCCGGGTAAACGCCATCTTGCGCCGCCGCGGCACCGAAGAGCACCCCGGAGCGCCCAGCCAAGAAAACGAATCTATCGAATTCGGCCCCTATGTCCTTAACCTGTCCACACGCACGCTCACGCGCAACGACGAACAAGTCACCATCACGACCGGCGAATTTTCGGTCCTTAAAGTATTCGCGCGCCACCCAAAAATACCGCTATCGCGCGACAAGCTGATGGAACTGGCCCGCGGCCGCGAATACGAAGCCTTCGATCGCAGCCTGGACGTGCAAATTTCGCGCCTCCGCAAACTGGTCGAACCCAACCCGTCAAAACCCGTCTTTATACAGACCGTCTGGGGTCTGGGCTACGTGTTCGTCCCTGATGGGGGGCATTAAAACGGCGTCCGCTGTGACACAATAAGGTGTTTTCCATGTCGCAGCCCCAAAAGCAGCTAAAGAAAGCCACCTCGCGGCTCCGGGTCGGCCTTTTCGGCCGTTCCTTCCTTCTGCTTGCATCGTTAATGCTGGTTAGTCTGGGGGCTTGGCTGCAAGTGTTCTTCAGTATGGAAGAAGGTCCGCGCGCCTTGCAAATGGCGCAGCGCGTAACTACCGCGGTCAGCATCACGCGCTCAGCCATCATTTACGCGCCTCCCAGCGTACGCCCCTCTCTGCTGCTGGACCTGGCCACTAAAGAAAGCCTGCGCGTCCAGCCACGCGAAGAACCCGATGTGCTGCAACCTCTGCCGGACTCCAATTACTGGGACCGCGTGGCGGCCGAGATCAGCCAGCGCCTGGGTCCCAAAACGCAAATTATGTGGACGGTCAATCAAGCGCCGGGCATCTGGGTCAGCTTCGATATCAACAATGATAAATATTGGCTTGTGTTTGACCGTGAACAGTTGGGCCTGACAGCGGGAGCGGAATGGTTTGGCTGGGGCGCCACCGCCTTGCTGCTGGCGTTAATAGGCGCCGGAGTCAGTGTGCGTTTCGTCAACCGGCCGCTGGCGCAGTTGGCCAAGGTGGCACAACAACTGGCGCGCGGCGAAACACCATCCCCGCTTCCCGAAAAAGGGCCGTTGGAAATCCGCGAAATGAATACCGCGTTTAATCGAATGGCGCGCGACCTTCAACAAACAGACGCCGATCGGGAAATCATGCTGGCCGGGATCTCCCACGACCTGCGCACGCCTCTGGCACGCATGCGTCTGGAAATCGAGATGAGCAGCGTCACCGACGAGGCGCGACAAGCCATCGACGAGGATCTGGCGCAAATCGACCACAGCATCGGACAACTAATGGAGTACGCGCGTCCCGCGGGCGTGCTTCCCGAACAGGGAATTGACATATCCCGCGTATTGCGGGACATCTTCGAACGCGAGCGCAGCCACACCGAATCGCTTGGTGGTACGCTAACCGCCTCGATAGACCCTGGTTTGTACGCCAAAATCACAGAGCTCGACCTGAAGCGTGTGGTTAGCAATCTGATTGAAAATGCGCGCCGCTACGGCCGCTCTCCTTCGGATAACCGGGTTTACATACAGATTTCAGCCCGGGAAGAAGGAGCTTCTTTAGCCATTGAAGTGGCCGACAAAGGAACCGGCATCGCCGAATCGGATGTTCAACGCCTATTGCGCCCCTTCTCGCGCGGCGAATCGGCGCGTACCGGCGTCAGCGGCGCAGGCCTGGGTCTGGCCATTGTGGAACGACTGTTGGGCCAGGTGGGTGGAAAGCTCAAGCTCATAACCCGGCCGCCCGGCGGGCTCGTCGCGCGCATAGAAATACCCAAAGTCCGCGTTAGGAATTTTCAATTAGACAGCTAGTTTTAATAGCGTACAATTACTTTTATCGGGCGTATGCCTCTCTCCACCCACCTAATCAGGAGCTCAGATGAAAACAGTTGGCGATAAGTTAGAACCCTTCAAAGTGATCGGCGTTAAACCCGGATTCAACCATCACGAGGAAAACGGAGTGTCCGCCTTTGAAGACATCACCGAAAGCTCATTTCCCGGCAAATGGAAAATAATTTACTTCTACCCCAAAGACTTCACGTTTGTATGCCCGACGGAAATCGTGGGTTTCAATGGCTTGGCCAAAGATTTTGAAGATCGCGACGCGGTCTTGATGGGGGGTTCGGTCGATAACGAACACGTGAAGCTGGCATGGCGGCGCGAACACCCCGACCTGAGCAAGCTAGGCCACTACCAATTTGCCGATTCGACTGGAGCGCTGGTCGATCAATTGGGAGTGCGTGACAAGACTGAAGGCGTTGCATTGCGCGCCACATTCATCGTCGATCCCGATAACGTCATTCAGCACGTGTCGGTTAACAACCTGAACGTGGGCCGCAACCCCGAAGAAGTCCTGCGCATACTCGACGGTCTTCAAACCGACGAACTGTGCGCGTGCGGGCGCACAGTAGGCGGCGAAACGCTGTAATTCACAGGCCCGGTTCGTCCGGGCTTTATTGGGTCTATGCAATAGATAAAACCTATTATATAGACATATTCAATACCCAAAAGGACAAAAAATGGAATTTCTGGCAACGCTAAAAAACCTGATCCCGGACTGGGCCAAGGACATTCGCCTTAATCTGGACGGCACGATCGCCCGCTCATCCCTTAAACCCGAAGACGCCATCGGAGTGGCCTTGGCCGCCGCTTATGCGGCGCGCAGCAACACGCTGATCGCGGCATTCAAAAGCGGCTTGTCCGAATCCGACGCAACAGGCGTGTTAACCGCCGCCGCGCTGATGGGCATGAATAATGCGTATTACCCCTACGTCGAGATGGCCGGCGAC
>JBDTGB010000217.1:0-3483 GCA_039937635.1 Burkholderiaceae bacterium
AGATTAAACGACAGAAGCTGCACGATGATGGTCGTACCCACGTTCGCGCCCAGCATGGCCGCCAAGGCCGGAGTTAACGCGACCAGGCCGCCGGCGGCAAAGCCGGTGATCATCAAACCGGTCGCCGTGCTGCTTTGTATGGCGGCGGTAATTCCCAAGCCGGCCAGGAAGGCGCGCGCCCGGGTGCCCAGTGCGTGGCCCAATGCAATGCCCAGTGCGTTGCCGAAAGCGCGTTGCACGCCGCTTTGAACCATATGCACGCCCCAAAGCAGCAGGGCGATGTAGCCGCAAAAATCCAGCAGCGCAAGAACTTCTTTCATGCGACTACAGGCCAGTCGAGGGAAGGTGTGCAGACATGCGGGCGACCCTCAGGGGCGCCGGATGCTTAAATGCGCTGAGCGGTCTGCAGCGCATGGATGCGAGCCGAAATGGGCGGGTGCGAGGCGAATAGCGCGCTAACGGCTTTGGCGCCGGATATTCCGAAGGCCTGGAGCGCTTTGGGCAAATCGCCTGATTCGACTCCACCCAGACGCTCCAGTGCGCGAATCATGGGTTCGCGCGCCCCCAACAAATGGGCCGAGCCCGCATCGGCACGGTATTCCCGCTGGCGCGAAAACCAGGCCACAATGGTCGAGGCCAGAATTCCGAAGATAATTTCGCATGCGATAACGGTTGCGTAATAGCCTAGCCCGATCCCTTTTTCATTTTTAAGCACAATGCGGTCGACGAAATATCCGACGACCCGCGCCAGGAAAATGACGAAGGTGTTGATCACGCCTTGCACCAGGGTTAGCGTGATCATGTCGCCATTGGCGACGTGCGATATTTCGTGTCCCAGCACTGCGGTTATTTCTTCTTCACTCATGCTGTCGAGCAAGCCGGTGGACACCGCCACCAACGCATTATTTTTGAACGCACCCGTAGCGAAGGCATTGGGGGCTCCGTCGTAGATGGCGACTTCGGGCCGTCCGATGCCCGCCCGATCGGCCAATTGGTGCACGGTATCGACAAGCCACGCCTCGCGCGCGTTGGCCGGAGCTTGGGGATCAATGGCCTTTGCGCCTGTGCTTGCCTTGGCCATCCATTTGCTGATCAGCAACGAAATAATCGATCCGGTGAACCCGACCAACGCTGAAAAAATCAGCAACTGAGATAGATCGAGTCCATTGGCGTTAAGGTAACGGCCAACGCCCAATACACTCATGGTTGCGCTGAGCACGATCAACACAGCAAGATTGGTCAGTAAAAACAAGAATATTCGTTTCATTAGGAAGGTCCCCAAGGCGCCTGATAATAAGCGTATATGTTTCATACGAGGCGCGGTTTGGCTATTTAAAAAGAGCGTGCCGCGCCGCCGAATATAGAAGTAATGTAGCAGAGTATAGTGTTGGCTTCGTCAATTTTTAACTTCGATTTCGGTTGATTGCATGCAGTCTTTATGGATGTTACTGGCGTGCGCTGCATTCGCGATTCTGGGCGCCTGCGTGAAAGTGGCCTCTGATTTTGACGCCTCGTTGTCTCAGGTGGTGATATTCCGGGGCGTTCCATCCATTATTTTGCTGTTCGGGTGGGCAAAGCTTGGCCACCGCACTATTGCTCCTTCAAGCTGGAAGCTTCATTTTTGGCGCAATATTTCGGGCATCGCCTCGATGTGGCTGGGTTTTTACGCCTTGGCTCACCTGCCCCTTTCCATTGCTGTCAGCCTTAATTACACGGCGCCATTATTTATTGCGGGCTGGATGCTCGTTTGGGGTGGAAGCCAGCGCGATCCAGTGCGGATTATTGCCGTTGTATTCGGATTCCTGGGGGTTATCGGGGTGCTGCGTCCCAGTATCGAGAATGATAACTTGCTGGCCGCGTCGCTGGGCCTGTTGGCCGGCGCGCTGTCGGCGGTGGCCATGATGCAGATTCGCGAGCTGGGGCGTGTGGGCGAGCCCGAATGGCGCACCGTTCTCATTTTTTCTGGTTGTGTCTGGCTTAGCGGCGTTGTCGGGATAATGATTCAGGGATGGCGCGATATCAATCTGACGGCTTGGCTTGCATTGGTTGGCATCGGCATTGCCGGCTTGATTGGCCAACTGGCCATGACGCGGGCGTTTGGTCTGGGCTCGACTTTGTTAACCGCCGCTTTGCAATATGCCACCATTATTTTTGCCGCAGTTCTGGGCATTGTTTTTTGGGGCGATCGACCCGATTTTCTGGCTTGGGGCGGGATGGTTCTTATTATTGGCTCGGGCCTGCTGTCCATTTGGCGCACACTGGGCGAAGATCGGCTGATGCGGGGCGGTGCCGCTCCGGTGGCCAGCACCGCCGCAGTCGATTAGCTGCTCATCACGCGGCGGTACCACTCGTGAAAATGCATCATGCCGTCTTCCAGAGGCGATTGGTAAGGGCCGGTTTCGTTCACGCCCCTGTCTAGCAGCGCTTTGCGGCCGGCGTCCATGCGTTCGCCGATTTCATCGTCCTCGATCGCCGTTTCCATGTAGGCGGCGCGCTGCGCCTCGACAAGCTCCCGTTCGAACGCGACGATGTCCTCGGGGTAATAGAATTCGACGATATTCACGGTCTCTTGCGGGCTGACGGGGTGCAGTGTCGAAAGTACGACCACATGCGGGTAAAGCTCGATCATGTGGGTGGGAAAGTAGGTAACCCAGATCGCGCCGAAATCAGGTGTATCGCCACCCCGGTATTCCAGCAGACGTTCATGCCAGCGCCTATAGGCGTCGGTGCCGGGCTGGGTCAGAGAATTATGCACGCCGACGCGTTGCAAGTTGTAGTGCGGCGAAAATTCCCACTTTAGGTTATCGCAGGTTACAAATTGACCCAGGCCGGGGTGAAACGGGCCCACATGGTAGTCTTCCAGATAGACTTCAATAAATGTTTTCCAGTTGTATCGGCAGCGGTGTACTTCGACGTGGTCAAGCACGTAGTCTGAAAAGTCGAATTCGGGGCGCTTGAAGAGTTCGGCCATATCGTGGGCCGGGTCGCGCGGGCCTTCAAAGAGCAGGCCATGGCAATTTTTGAGTGTGAACTTTTGCAGGTTCAGACACGGAGTGCTGGGGAAGTGCGGCGCTCCAATCAGTTCGCCCTGATTGCTGTAGGTCCAGCGATGAACCGGACAGACGATATTCCCGCCGGTGTCGCTTAAGTTGCCGCTTGCGTTTTTAGCGCTGGCGATGTCGCCCTCTTCGCCGCCCAGCACGATGGCCTGACGGTGGCGGCAAACGTTCGACAAAAGCTCTACGCCGTTTGCATTGCGCACCAGAACGCGGCCAGCGTTTTCATGTGTCAGGGTGCGCCAATCGCCGACTTTGGGCACCAATTTTTCGTGCCCGACGTAACATGCTGATTTTTTAAAAATAAGCGCTTGTTCCCGGGCAAAAATGGAGTGGTCGAAGTAGTGATTGACGCAAAGTTGAGTTTGCGTCGGCGCCAAGAGCGCTTCCCGACCGATGTCGGACATAATCCCCCGCCCTAGATAAA
>JBDTGB010000218.1:0-5968 GCA_039937635.1 Burkholderiaceae bacterium
AGCAACGCGGCGCCGTAAGCGCCAAGGCCGAAATAAGCCGCGTGTCCAAACGACGGCATGCCTCCTGGCCCCATCATAAAATGCAAACTCGCCGCAAACAGGGCGGCGACAATAATATCGAGCGCCAGCACCGGGGCATACGGGATCGCTTCCGACAACAAAGGCAGCGCTGCAAGTCCCAAGAAAATCACCAGCATAAATCGGTTGAACCAGGGCGTCGCCCAGCGCAATGGGGCTTCTTGCGAGCCCGCGCTTCGTATGAACGCCAAAGGCTTGCCTAGCAAGCCCCAGGGTCTGACCACAAGAACCAGCGCCATGAAGACGAATTCAATCACAAGCGTCAGCTTGGGAAAGGCAAGGGTCACATCGCCAAACGAAACCACCCCCAGGCCAATACAGAGCGCTTTAAGCTCGGCAATGATGAGCGCGGCAAGATACGCCCCCGGTATCGACCCCATCCCGCCCACGACGACCACCACAAACGCATCGCCAATAACGCTAAGATCCAGGCCCAGACTGGCGGGCTGTCGCGGTATCTGGATCGCACCGCCCAGGCCGGCCAGGAATGAGCCCAAAGCAAACACGCTGGTAAAAAGCCAGGCTTGGTTGACGCCCAATGCGCCAAGCATGGTGCGATCCTGGGTGGCCGCCCGTATCAGGGAGCCCCATCGAGTGCGAGTCAACAACAACCAAAGGCACACCAGTAACGCCGGCCCGACAACAATCAACACCAGGTCGTAGACGGGTATATAACGGCCGAAAACCGGAATGGCCCCGCTCAATCCCGGAGCCAAAGGGCCCAGCAAATCGTCCGGCCCCCACGCCCACAAGGCGGCATCGTTTATCACCAGCACCAGCCCAAACGTGGCCAGCAACTGAAACAGCTCGGGCGCTCGGTAAATACGGCGCAGCACGATGATCTCGATCAGTGCCCCCAACACGCCAACGGCCAGCGACGCCGCGATCAAACTAAGCCAAAAACCGAGCGGGTCATGACCCCAATGGCCAACGGCCGAATAGGCAATATAAATACCCAGCATATACAGCGAGCCGTGCGCAAAATTAACGATGCGCGTGACGCCGAAAATCAGCGACAGGCCCACCGCCACTAAAAATAGCGACGAGGCCTGCGCCAGCCCATTCAGAAACTGAACGGCAATACCGGTAAGGTCCATGTCATTGTGCCTTGCCTCGCGCTATAACGCGCGTTGCCGCCGTTAATCAGCCCCTGCGGGGCGCCATTTTTTTACTTGTTCTTCAGTCGGCTGAACCGTGGCGCCATCGACGTATTTAAAGTCGGTCATGACTCCCTTCCCGTCTTTAACAGCCAAAGTACCCACGTAAGCGCCCATCGTTGACTGGTGATCAATGGCGCGATAGACGATCGGCCCGAAGGGCGTATTCACCTTAAGTCCCTTGAATGCGGCAATCAGCGCTTCCGTTTTGGTCGTGCCCGCTTTTTCTATACCCGCGGCCAAGGACATGATTGTGTTGTAACCCACCACCGAACCCAAACGCGGATAGTCGTTGAATTTTGCCTGATACGCATGCAGGAACTTGGCATGCTCGGGCGTGTTGATGGCATACCAGGGATAGCCGGTCACCACCCAGCCCGCCGGCGTTTCGCCGCCAAGCGGATCAAGATATTCGGGCTCGCCCGTCAACATGCTGACCACAGGCAAGGCGCCAAAGAAATTACGTTGCGTGCCGGCGCGCACGAACTTGGTCAGGTCGCTGGCGAACAAAACATTAAACAGTGCCTGCGGCTTGGCGTCGGACAGCGCTTGCACCACACTGCCGGCGTCAATCTTGCCCAAAGGGGTAGCTTGTTCGGCCACGAACTCGACATCGGGCTGTGCCGCCTTCAACAAAGTCTTGAACGTTGCAACGGCGGATTGCCCATATTCATAGTTGGGATACACAATCGCCCAGCGCTTCCTATTCATTTTTATGGCGGCGGGAATCAGCATCGCCACTTGCATATAGGTCGAATTGCGCAGCCTGAAGGTATAGCGATTGCCATCGGCCCACACAATTTTATCGGTCAGAGGTTCGCTGGCCAGATAAAACACTTTCTGATGCTTGGCAAAATCCGTCACGGCCAAGCCGATGTTCGACAAAAAAGCGCCTGCCAGCACATCCACTTTATCGCGCGTTAACAGCTCTTGGGCCGCGCGCACCGCATCGCCCGGATTAGAATTATCGTCGCGTGTAATCAACTGAAGCTGCTTGCCATTAACGCCGCCGGCCGCATTGACTTGTTCCAGCGCCAGCTCCATGCCTTTCTTGTAAGGACCAAGAAAGGCCGGCTGTGTTTTGTAACTATTAAGTTCGCCTATTTTAATGGTATCTTGAGCCCATGCCGACGTGGCGGCAACCCCCAAGATGGCGATGCCCATTAACTTTATGAACAACCGGATCATGTTTGATTCCCATTTTGAGATTGACGCCGTCAACCAAACCGTAAATTATACGTAATGTCGATGGCGAAAAACCTCTACTGTACTGCATGCAAGAACTGACTCTTATCTTTATTATTTCCAGCCTGTGTCTATTGACCTTAAGCCGATGCCTGCTGATGGCGTGGCAATGGCAACGCGTCAAACAGGCAGGGGGCGCGCTTCCCATTTTGCTTGGCGGCTTGCGCATCGACGCCAATCAGATTGCCGTTTTAGCCATTATTCCAGCGTTGCTGACGCCCTGGTTCGGGCACTGGCCAATCGCGGCAACCCTGACTTCCTGGTGGCTCCAGTTGGCGTGGCTGCTACTTGTTCTACTCGAGGTTTCAACACCGCAATTCATTCAGGAATACGACACCCGGCCCAACCGTCTTTACGTTCAATACCTGAAACACCCAAAAGAAGTCTTCGGCATGCTCTGGAGAGGATACAAAGCAGTCGTCGTGGGCGCGGTTATTACGATGGCCGGCTTCGCGTGGCTGGGTTATGAGCTATTTGGCCGCGCGTTTCCCGATGCTCCGATGCCATGGTGGGAGCGCCCGCTGTTTACGCTTGCCTGCGCCGCCATCGCTGTTCTAGCCATCCGCGGCACGCTGGGCCATCGTCCAATGAACCCGTCTTCCGTCGCCTACTGCGGCGACAGCATGCTAAACACCCTGCCGCTGAACTCGCTGTACAACGTCGCGTACGCTATATATAGCATGAAAAACGAGCGATCCGCCGCCGATGTTTATGGCGACATGCCCAGCGACGAGATACACCAGATCGTCAGAGCTTGCGCGGGCATCGTCCACAACGAAGACTCCGACATCCCGACGCTGCATGTTCAGTTGCCGATTCAAGAGCGGGAAACGCCGCTGAATCTGGTCATCATCGTTGAAGAAAGCTTGGGCGCGCAGTTCATCGGCGCCTTAGGTGGCGCCAATCTGACGCCCTACCTGGACAAACTTACCGGCGAGGCCTGGAATTTCACGCACGCTTATGCCACTGGGACGCGCTCCGTGCGAGGTCTCGAGGCACTTGTCGCCGGCTTTCCTCCCACTGTATCAGACGCTGCCCTGCGCTTGCCAGGCGCACAAAACAATTTTTTCACACTGGCGCAATTATTAAAGCAACACAACTACCGATCGCGATTCATCTACGGTGGAGAAGCGCACTTCGACAATATGAAAGGCTTCTTTCTGGGCAACGGCTTCGACGACCTGTACGACCATCCCAGCTTCGGAAACCCGAATTTTGTTGGAACGTGGGGTGCTTCCGATGAAGACATGTTTAATCAACTGGATCATTTATTAAGCCAACCGCCCGAACACCCCACCTTTACTCTGGCGTTCTCGGTGACCAACCACTCGCCATGGGAATACCCCAGCGGCCGCATCGAACCGATAGGCGATCCCGCAACCGTCGAAAACACAGTGCGTTACGCCGATTGGGCCATAGGCCAATTCTTCAACAAGGCGAAACAGTCGGACTATTGGAAAAACACCGTCTTCCTGATCGCGGCCGACCACGACTCGCGCGTCTTCGGCGCCAACCTGGTACCTGTACGGCATTTTCATATTCCGTCTTTGATAGTGGGGGCCGACGTTGCCGCGCGGCAGGATGATCGATTAATCAGCCAGATTGATTTACCGCCAACCCTTTTGTCCATCATGGGCCTGAGCACCGAACATCCGATGATCGGGCACGACCTGACGCGGGGCGGCGGCGGACGCGCCATGATGCAATACGGTGAAAATTATGGCTATTTGAAAAACGACACTCTCTTGGTGCTCGAGCCGCACAGAGAGCCAAGCCAATACCATTATCAGGCGCCCGAAACGTATAGCCCGATGGCTATCGATCCGAACCTGACGCGCGAAGCGCTGGCCCATGTCCTGTGGCCGACCTGGGTATACAAACACCAGCGCTATACCCTGCCACAACTGCGCGTTAGGGCACAGACTAGCGTGTAACGACAGCGCTTCCACAAGACAAATATCGTACGATCTGTCATAATCGCGCTCTTGTCGGGGCGTAGCGCAGCCTGGTAGCGCATCTGGTTTGGGACCAGAGGGTCGAAGGTTCGAATCCTTTCGCCCCGACCACTAAAATCAAGGGTTTGCGTGACTATTCATGTAAGCCCTTGACCTTTTGGGTGCTAAAAAGCATCGTGCCCCCTCTGTTGGGTGGCCGCTTAGGCGGATTCAACCGTAAGTAAAAACACAAAATCGTTAGCAAGAACCTGCGGCCGCGCTAACGTCGATCAGCTTCTTCCTTGATCAAGTCATACAGTATCTGCGCAGCGGGCGACAAGTGGCCGTACCTTTTACACAACAAACCCAGCGTTCTTGAGACGTCGGGCTCAACCAGTGAAATACCTTTCAACGTCGAGTGTTTTTTGGCAGGCAGCGCAAGCTGTGGCACAGCCGCCACCCCCAAGCCGGCTTCCACGAGCCCCAACAGGGAAGACACGTGCGCGACCTCGAAGAAACTGGTGGGTCGCCGGGCACTGTTGGCCAGCGCCGAGTCGATCAGCACCCGATTTCCACTGGTTTTCCCAACCGCGATAAAGCGTTCATCACACAGCTCTTCCCAGCGGACTTTTCGACGTTTGGCGAGTCGATGCCCCGTATGCACGGCCAGGACAAAACGTTCGGTAAAGATCGGCTCGAACTCCAGATCGGTTTCCTGGGTGCCAATAAAGTTGACGCCGAAATCGGCGCGCCGATTGATAACATCATTAAGCACAGTATTGGCGCCTTCGTCCATAATGCGCACCCGGATTTGCGGGTAACGCTTGGAGAAGGTGGCAATAACGGTGGGTAAAAAGTAGTAGGCGGCCGAAGGCACGCAAGCAACGGTAACCAAACCACCACGCCGAGTCGCCAGGTCCGAAATGCCCAGTACGGCGCCCTCCAACTCGTCCAGGGCTGTGCGCGCATGATCCAGAAAGGCTCGACCGACATTGGTCAACGCCACATGTCGGGTGCTGCGCTCGAAAAGCCTCACCCCCAGTCCGGACTCCAGTTTTTCAATACGGCGGCTAAGGGCGGGCGCCGACAAAAACAGATCGTCGGCGGCCGCCCGAAACGATAGCTTTTCCGCGACAGCCACGAAAGCCTGCAGTTCCTGCAAATCAAATTTAATGCGCGCCATGCAATAGTCCTTCAGAAAATTGCAATTCACTAATTATTGCCCAAGGCGCATCGTACACGCATGGAACTGGAAATACCTTGTGTCTTTATGCGCGGCGGGACCTCGCGAGGTCCTTATTTTCGCGCCGAAGATCTGCCAACCGATATCGCCCAACGCGATCGCGTCCTGATCAGCGTCATGGGTTCGCCGCACGAGCTTCAGATTGATGGCCTGGGCGGCGGCAATTCACTGACCAGCAAAGTAGCTATTGTGTCGCAATCTGCTCGGCCAAATTGTGATGTGGACTATTTATTTGCGCAAGTGTCGGTAGACCGGACAATGGTCGATACCCGGCCCAATTGCGGGAATATGTTGGCGGGCGTCGGGCCCTT
>JBDTGB010000219.1:0-2422 GCA_039937635.1 Burkholderiaceae bacterium
AAGCCCTTGCCGCGTTGTTGGAGCAGCTTGAGCACAGCAGTCAGTTATTGAACGTCGTGACGGAAAAACACCCTGATCTGGCAGCGGCGGCGAAAACGTGCCTGGCCATTCGCGCCAGGTTGTTTCAGTGGAGTCAGCCTGATCGACAAGGTCGCAATGCCTTGGCGCCGCTGGCGGGCGATGCGCCGCCCGCGCCGGCCGGCAATGCCTACGTGCGCTGGGTTGAGCACAGCCTGCGCCATATACAACTGCACAGCGCCCCTTTATCGGTGGCAAAGTTATTTTCTCGTTATCGAAGCAAGGATCAGACGTGGGTGTTGACGTCGGCAACCCTGACAGTGCATGGGGATTTTGGTCATTTTGTGCATCAGTTGGGTCTGCTGGATGCGAAAACGCGGCGCTGGGAATCTCCGTTCGACTACCCGCAACAGGGTCTGCTGTTCGGCCCTCGCGATCTGCCCTTGCCCAGCGGGCCCTCTTTCAATGAAAAATTCGTTCAGGCTTTATTGCCGTTGATTGAAGTGGCGGCTGGAGGTGTGTTGGTGCTGTGTACGACGTTGCGCGCAGTCGATCGTATAGCCGATCTTCTGCGGGATCGGTTCGAAGACGCAAACGCCGGCCGCGTGTTGCTCAGGCAAGGTGAAAGTTCGCGACGGGCTTTGCTTGATCGTTTTCGAGCGGAGAAAAACGCGGTGCTGGTTGGCAGTGCCAGCTTTTGGCAGGGGGTTGACGTTCCGGGCGACGCCCTGACATTGGTGGCGATTGACAAATTGCCGTTTGCCCCGCCTGACGATCCTGTGCTTGAGGCGCGCTTGAACTTGTGCCGCGCCGACGGAGGGAATCCATTTATGGAATATCAGTTGCCCGAGGCGGCGCTTGCGTTAAAGCAAGGCGCGGGGCGTTTGATCCGTTCTGAGCGGGACTGGGGTGTACTGGTGGTGGGCGACACAAGAATCGTTGACAAGCCCTATGGCAAATTGTTGTGGCGCGGTCTGCCGCCGTTTGCCCGCACACGCGAGCTTGAGGATGTGCTATTGTTTTTCAAGAAGAAACAGGCGGTGATCGGCTCCGCTTTTGGAGCCGGCGCCAGCTCTATAGCCAGTTGATCGGGTTCCAGTTATTCACTGGTGCGTTCAGGCCTTGTTTGTAATATTTGCTATTTGGGAAATTTTTATCAAGAACCCGTTTGGCCTCGTCGCGCGGCTGCGTCATGCCAAGCTTGTCGTACGATAAGTACATGATATAGAGCGCTTTCTCGGCAATGGCGACGCCCTGAAAATCGGTAATCACGGTTTGTGCGCGGTTAATCGCGGCCACATACGATCCCCGTTCGTAGTAGTACTGGGCGACGTGGACTTCGTTTTGCGCAATGGTGGCGACCAGCCAGACCACGCGTTTTTTTGCGTCGGCTGAATAGCGGCTGTCGGGATAACGTTTAATAAGCTCGTTAAAAGATTCGTACGATAGACGCAAGCCTTTCGGATCCCGCTCACTTGGGTCTTGGCGCGTGATCTTCATGAAGGATGCGCTGGGCGGGGTAAAGGTGATCAAGCCTTTCAGATACAGCATATAGTCTGTGCCTGAATGGTTCGGATACTGTTGCTGGAAGCGGTCGATGGTCGCCAGCGCTTGTTCCGGTTCGTCGTCTTTCCAGTTGACGTAAGCCAGATCGATCAGTGCCTGTTGGGCGTATCCGCCGAAAGGGTAGCGTGCTTCCAGCGCTTCAAGGCGGGTGCGGGCGTCCTTCCAATTGTTGCTGCTTATTTCCGTGCGAGCGTCGCTGTAAAGGCGGTTTGCGCTCCAACCGACGGTTTTGTCATAGTCGCCTTTGAATGCGCTGCATCCCGCGACAAGCGCAATGGCGGCAACTATGATTATGGCGTGGCTGAACCGTTTCAGGTCTGAAAAGCGAGATAAATTGGGATCTGGGCGAGTCACAAAAGCATCCTTGGTGTTAGCATTGCAGGCTGATTATATGATTTGTCGCCATGCCTGACACAGATATCGCCAAAGAAAGTTTATCCTCCGACGAGCCTTTGCTCTTTCAGTTGCCATTCAAGACCCTGCCCGAGCGCCTTGACAAGGTGCTGGCCAGGTTAATACCTGAACATTCGCGCAGTCGCCTGCAAGACTGGATTGATGGAGGGCATGTACTGGTCAACGACCAGCCCGCGCGCATCAAGCAAATCGTCAACCCGGGCGACAAGCTGTCCGTCTGGGAGCAATTGCCGCCTGAATCGATGGCGTTTACGCCTGAACCGGTGGACTTCGAAGTGATCGCAAGCAGCGACGACTGGATTGTGGTCAATAAGCCGGCAGGGCTGGTGACTCATCCCGGAGCCGGCAATTGGCAGGGCACGTTGCTCAATGGTTTGTTGTATCGCTTTCCGGAGCTGAGAGCCGTCGCGCGTGCTGGCATTGT
>JBDTGB010000220.1:0-2104 GCA_039937635.1 Burkholderiaceae bacterium
GGGCGGAAGTAATTATGGCGGCCGGCGCCATTCAAACCCCACAAATTTTGGAGTTATCGGGTATTGGCAACCCTTCCACGTTGCAGTCGATGGGTATACCCGTGCTGCATTCGTTGGCCGGCGTTGGCAATGATTACGTTGATCATTTTGCGACCCGTATGAATTGGCGGGTGAAGGGAACGCAAACCTTGAACGAGATAACGCGCGGCTGGCGACTGGGACTGGCTGTCGCCGAGTATTTTTGCCATCACACCGGCGTGTTGACGTTGGGCACCGGATTGGTTTTTGGGTTCGTCAAGAGCCGCCCCGAGCTTGAAACACCCGATGTACAGTATTTCTTTGTTCACGCAAGCTATGCGAATGCCGCCGAGAGAAAACTTGACAGGGAGCCTGGTATGACGTTGGGCGTTGCGCAAATGCGGCCGCAGTCCCGCGGCAGCATCCATGTGTGCTCACCCGACCCGTTCATGGCGCCGGCTATTCGCCCCAATATGCTGGGGTGCGAGGTCGACCAGGATAGTTTGATTCGAGGGATGGAAATCGCCCGACGTATCGTTGGCCGTTCCGCCATGCGCCCTTATATCGATTTTGAAACGAGCCCCCGCTCGGACATTGATACGCGAGACAAGTGGCTGGATTTCGCAAGGCATAATGGCCAGACAATTTACCACCCCATGGGTACGTGCCGCATGGGTTCCGACTCTATGGCTGTGGTTGACCCACGGCTTAGAGTTAATGGTTTGGCGGGGTTAAGGATCGTTGATGCTTCTGTGATGCCGTCGATGGTGTCGGGCAATATCCAGGCTGCGGTGATGATGGTTGCCGAGAAAGGAGCCGACCTGATCCTGGCTGATTCCAGGATTTAGCCAAGGCGTAGGGGATTACCATCAACGAATAAGGCATCCACCGGAAAATGGTATCGTTATAACTATGAAACCGCCGCAACAATTATCTCCTGTAATAGAACCTGAAGGTGATCGTTGCGTGATGCTCCGCTTTGGATCGGCGCTGGACACGGACGTATCGAGCGCTTGCCTGGCGGCCGCGGCGAAAATCGAGCAGGCGCGGCTGGATGGCATTCTGGACGTCGTCCCATCATTCACAACGGTTGCCGTTCATTACGAACCTGGAAGGTTTTCGCCGTCGCCCTATCGCACTTTGGCAGCGCTATTGAAAAAGATGGTGAAATCCGTCTCACCGCTTGCTCCGATTTCCTCCAGGACCATCAAGGTTCCTGTCTGTTATGACAGCCTCTACGCATTTGATTTGGCGTATGTGGCCGATACCTGCGGCTTGACGCCTGAACAGGTCGTCGATTTGCACACCAGCGATCAGGTCAGAGTGTTTGCGCTGGGGTTTGCGCCTGGCATGCCCTACATTGGCGCGCATGACGAAAAGCTTTCCATTCCCCGGCGCGCCACCCCGCGCACCGCTGTGCCGTCGGGGTCGGTGGCGATTGCCAATCGGCAGAGCGTTATATATCCTAATACTTCTCCCGGCGGGTGGCACGTTATCGGCGCCACGCCCGTTACGCTGTTCGACCCGACAAAGCCGCCCTATACATTTCTTCTACCGGGCGATATCGTCCGGTTTACAGCGATTTCACGCGCCGAGTTCGAAACATTAAAGCATGCCGCGCCATGAGCATTCAGGTCATCAAGCCGGGCGCCTTATCGCAGTTTCAGGATGGGGGGCGAGTTGGATTTCAGAAGCTGGGCGTGCCCGTTTGCGGCCCCATGGATATCAACGCCCATCGCCTGGCTAATATTCTGACAGCTAATGATGAGTCCACGCCAACGCTGGAAATCACCTTGTTGGGCCCGACCTTGCGTTTCACGAAAGCGGCGTGTATAGCACTGACCGGCGCGCGCCTGGGCGCGCGCCTGGATGGCAATCCACTCGTTCTAAATCGGCCTCATGTGGTTTTGGCTAATCAGGTTTTAAGTTTTACCGGGCCCGAATCGGGTGCCCGATCTTATCTGTCGGTGCATGGCGGATTTGGCTTGCTTCCTGTTTTAAACAGTTGCAGCACATATTTGAAAGGGGGTCTTGGTGGCGCCGGTGGCAGGGCGTTAAAGGCCGGCGATCGCATCGAACTGAACAC
>JBDTGB010000221.1:0-2021 GCA_039937635.1 Burkholderiaceae bacterium
ACAAGACTGTAACCGGAATTTTTTGCGGGTCGGTGGTCGCCAGAATGAATTTGACGTGCGGCGGCGGCTCTTCAAGCGTTTTCAGCATGGCGTTAAAGGCATGCCCGGTCAGCATATGCACTTCGTAGATCATGTAGACCTTGAAGCGGCCCACGCTGGGCGCGTACACCGCCTGCTCAAGCAACTGCGTCATTTCATCAACGCCGCGATTGGATGCCGCGTCGAGCTCAACGTAATCGACAAAACGCCCCGAGTCGATTTCAGTACATGCATGACATACTCCGCATGGGGTCGCGGTGATACCCGTTTCGCAGTTCAACGATTTCGCCAGTAACCGCGACAAGGTCGTCTTGCCGACGCCACGCGTCCCGGTAAACAGCCAGGCATGATGCAAGCGCCCACTGGATAACGCGTTCGTCAGGGCACGGACCACGTGATCCTGCCCGATAAGCGTTTCAAACGACCGCGGACGCCATTTACGCGCGAGTACCAAATAAGTCATGCGAGAACTGTAAGCCCGACAGGCTATCGACGAACAAGTGCAAAGTGTACCGGATTCGGATGGCGAGCCTGACTTCGGCACTGATCCTAAGCGACTATGGCTGCTTCGTTCCCGACCTGACCAGATTCACCGCCGAACCATGCGAAGGGGCCCGCCGGAAAACAGTTTAGCATTCGATCCAGATATCAGCACGTGGAAAATACAGGGCGCCGCGCGCTGCGCGCCCATCCAGCGCGCTGACATGGGCGCAATAACGCGCGATTTGTTCCTGATAACGTACGCGCATGTGTGCAATAAAGGACTCGCGATCCTCGCCCGCCGCAGGGGCTCCGGTTTTGTAGTCGACCACCAGCCAGCCGCTTTCCTGCGAAATCGCCAAGTCGATGATCGACACGCGCCCGCTCAGGTCCAGCAAGGACCACTCGCGATGGGCGCGGGCGACGCTTAATAACCACTGCCCTTTCGAACTGGCCAGCGTGGCCAGGAGCGTCTCCTGAACAATCCGCGTCGCATCGCTTAAGGCGGCGCTGGCCACCCCGGCGCGACTTAGTTGTTTCTTCAGCAACGGCACGCTTTCGATAATCCGTTCCGGCGGCCAGTGATCGGCGCCCTCTTTGCCAATACGCTCCAGCCATGCATGGGCAACCGTGCCTATCAGAGCTTCGTCGCCCGATTGCGGACGCCACTGCCAGGGCGTCCCGGATGGACGCCCTGCAGGCCGCTTTATCTCAGGCCAGGAAACATCCCGCATTCGAACCAGACCGCCCGTGCGCGGCAACGCCCCCGCAACCGGATCACCTTCAATGATTTCCGTCATGGACGGCCTTTGCGGCTTTTCAATGTGGTCCCACAATCGCCCCAGCAGACTGCTGGCCGCTGGCACTTTGGCTTCACCCTTTTCATCCAGGCTTACAGCGCCGATCAGGTGCAATTGCTCGCGCGCGCGAGTCACCGCCACATAGAGCAAGCGATCCGTCTCGTAACCGGCCCGCAGCTTCTCCCGTTCCGCCAAATAGGACGACACGGGATCAGGCTCGTCAAGGATCCGATGTTTGATGGGTCCCATCAACAATTCGCCTTCGTTTTGCTCGAAGCGCACCAGCGGAACGCTATCAGAGCGAGCCTTGCGATCCAGCCCCATCAAGATAACAGTATCAAACTCCATCCCCTTGGCTTTGTGTATCGTCATGACCTCCACGGCATGCCCGGGACTATTGGGCGCCGCGTACAACTGATCCAGCCTGGCATCCAGCTCGGCCGGATTAAGGCCGCCATATGGCGCCAATTCCTCAATCTGGCGAAACAGGCGCTCGGCATCGGCCAAATCGCCCGGGCTCGCATAGACAGAAGGGCCGCCCAGGCGGCGCCAACACCGCTCAAGCCAGGCGGCAAAGGGAATCGCGCCCGAATCATTGGAATTATCCAGCAGAATGTAAGCAGCCCAGCGCAAACGCCGCGATTCGGCCGGATCCAGCTTCAACTGACCTTTTTCATCCTGACTCAGCCACGCCGACAACAC
>JBDTGB010000222.1:0-1912 GCA_039937635.1 Burkholderiaceae bacterium
GGGCTTGTCGCATGAGCTGGCGGTCGATCGCGTCGAGCGCTTCCGTCGTTACGACGAGGACTTGCTGAAGAAACAGTCGCTGGTAGAACCTTGGGCCGGCCCGACAAACCCAGCATGATGGGTACGCTGGGGCCATAAATATCGGCATCCAGCAAACCCACTCTGGCGCCCTGAACCGACAAGGCCAGCGCCACATTCACCGCCGTGGTGCTCTTGCCCACGCCCCCTTTGCCGGAGGCCACCGCAATAATATTACGGATATTTCGCAATGTTCGTTGACCGCGCTGAACAGCATGACTGCCAATGCGCGATATAAAACGCAATTCCTTGATTTCCAGCCCCAAAGGCTGCAAAGCGGTTTCAATACGTTTCTGCAATTCGGGTTGCCCATTGTGTATCGGGTAGCCAAGCGCTACAGTAAGACGTAGCTGCGTTCCGTCCAACTGCAATTCACTGCCCTGGGCGGCGATTCCTAGTGTTTTTTTAGTATTAGGATCGGTCACTCCGGCCAACAAAGCGCGTACTTGTTCAATTGAGCTCATAACAAAACAGGCCTCTTAAAGAATTCACCATTCGAACCCTTAGAATAGCGGATTGCCGGAATTATTTTCTGACACAGAGGTCTATCCATCAAGATGAATACATTTAATCAATTACTTCGCGGCGCGCTGTTTCTTGTGCTGGCCTTATTTGGCGTAACCATGGCCTTCATTTTCATGGTTTCAACGGCCATTGCTGTGGCTGTGCTATATGTTGTCGCTCGCATCAAAGGCCGCCCGTTTGGCGTGAAGGCCTATTGGGACGCGCGCAATCGAACCGAATCGCGGAAAAATAACTTCAAGAATAAAGACGTGGTCGACATCGAAATGCGCGAACTGCCTTAGCCGGCACGCGACGACGCCGCAGTTGCGTTCATTACACCGCAACGGCGACGTAACAAACCGTAAGTTTTCGCAAGCACGTAAAACCCGGCGCTCGACAACAATCAGTACAATACGTCTTGCAACGGGCCGCCAATGGACTTGGACAAAGGCCTGACGCGCCTTTTCATTCTTTCATACGCACCACACAAACATGCCGCGCACGCTATTTGTCACCACCGCCTTGCCTTACGCCAATGGATCGTTTCATATTGGCCACATCATGGAATACATACAGGCTGACATCTGGGTTCGGTCCATGCGCATGTCGGGCCATACCGTGCATTTCGTAGGCGCCGACGACGCCCACGGCGCGCCCATCATGCTCAAGGCGGAAAGCGAAGGAATTACCCCGCAGGCGCTCGTGGCGCGCTACGCAAACGAAAGGGCTCAATACCTTAACGGCTTCCACATCAAGTTCGATCATTGGCATTCCACCGATTCACCCGAAAACGTGGCGCTGTCGCAGGACATTTATCGGCGTCTGAAAGCGGCCGGATTTATCGATTCACGCACAATTGAGCAATTCTACGACCCGGTCAAAGGCATGTTTTTGCCCGATCGCTACATTAAGGGCGAATGCCCGCGCTGCCATGCCAAAGACCAATTTGGCGATTCCTGTGAATCCTGCGGCGCGGTTTACGCCCCCACCGACCTGATCAACCCCTATTCGGCGCTGACTCACGCAACACCGATACTAAAAGCGTCCGACCATTTTTTCTTCAAGCTGTCGGATCCGCGTTGCGTCGAATTTCTGCAATCCTGGACCACCGGAAAAAACGCCAACGGCAATCAGCATCTGCAAGCGGAAGTGCTTGCCAAAACACGCGAATGGCTCGGTTCGGGCCAGGCGGGCAGCGAGTCAAACCTGTCGGATTGGGACATTTCGCGCGATTCCCCGTACTTTGGCATTGAAATTCCCGACGCGCCGGGCAAATTCTTTTATGTGTGGCTTGACGCCCCTGTTGGCTACCTGGCGTCGCTGAAAGCTT
>JBDTGB010000223.1:0-2322 GCA_039937635.1 Burkholderiaceae bacterium
CCAATGTGCGCTGGCTTAACAGTTCCTCGACCTCGGGAATTTCCAGTGTGCGCCCCCCGGGGTGCTTGCCGATCGAGAAATCGCAGTTCGTGCAGGCATAGCGGCGATAATTTTCTTTAACCACGCCGCCGCATTTGGGACACGGGGTGACAAGCGTTGCATAGTCGCCCGGCACGGTATCGCGTTCATATTCTTTGGCGTGCTTGACGATCACTTGCGTCATTTGCGCGATTTCGCGCATGAAGGCGCTGCGGTCAAGCTGGCGTAATTCAATTTGTTTAAGCTTGTGTTCCCATTCGCCGGTCAGTTCGGGCGAAGTCAGTTCGTTGACGCCCAGTCCGGATAAAAGGGTCATGAGCTGGCGCGTTTTGGCGCTTGGTATGAGATCCCGCCCTTCGCGTCGCAGATAGCCTTCGTTAAGCAGACCCTCGATGATGGACGCTCGGGTTGCAGGTGTGCCCAAGCCGCTTTCCGACATGGCTTCGCGCAAGGCTTCGTCGTCGATAAGCTTGCCTGCGCCTTCCATGGCCGACAGCAGCGTGGCTTCGGTGTATCGCGCGGGCGGCTTGGTGACCAGAGCTTTGGCTTCGATTTCGTCGGTTTTCACGGTTTCGCCATCAGCAACCGCTACCAGATTCGTGTCGTCGCCTTGCGCTTCGCGGCCGTAGATCGCCAGCCAGCCCGGAACGGTCAGGACTTTACCCTCGGTTTTAAAGAGGTGCCCCGATACCTCGGTAATCCGGGTCGTCAGGTGAAATTCGGCGGCCGGGAAAAACACCGCCAGGAATCGCCGCGCGATCAGTTCGTAAATTTTTCCTTCCGCCTCGCTGAGTTCGCGTGGAATCTGCTGGGTCGGAATAATGGCGAAGTGGTCGGAAACTTTTTTGTTGTCGAAAATACGCCGGATAGGCTTGACCCAGTCCGCCTTGCAAAGTTGCGCGGCAAACGGCCGGATATGGGCAGCGGCGGAGGATCCGGGTTCGGCCAGCGCCTGCATGGTTTGTTTGACCGTGGGAACGTAGTCTTCGGGCAGGTAGCGTGAATCGGTTCGCGGGTACGTTAGCGCCTTGTGTCGTTCATACAGCGTTTGCGCCAGCGACAAGGTGGTTTTGGCGGAAAAGCCGAAACGCGAGTTGGCTTCGCGTTGCAACGAGGTCAAATCGAAAAGCGCCGGCGACATTTGGGTCGATGGTTTGGATTCCTCGGTGACGTGTCCCGGTTGTTCGCGGCAGGCGGCGACAATGGTCTGGGCGGCGTTTTGCGACCACAGGCGCGAATCGCGCCGCTCGGGGTCAAGTTCGTTTTTGACGAATTTAGGGTCGAACCAGCGTCCGCTGTAGAACCCCGCCGCCGCCACGAACGTGGCATGGACTTCCCAGTAGTCGCGTGACACAAATGCGCGAATGCGCTCTTCGCGCTCGGCGACGATAGCCAGCGTCGGTGTTTGCACCCGTCCGACTGGCGTTTTGAAGAATCCGCCATCTTTGCTGTTGAACGCCGTCATGGCGCGCGTACCGTTGATGCCCACGAGCCAATCAGCTTCGGCGCGCGACCGGGCCGCCGCTTCAAGGGGCTTCATGGTTTCGTCGTCGCGCAAGTTGGCAAAGGCGTCCCGGATGGCCGTCTGCGTCATTGAGCGCAGCCACAAACGTTTTATGGGCTTGTTGACGCCCGCGTATTGCACTATGTAGCGAAAAATAAGTTCGCCTTCGCGCCCGGCGTCGCAGGCGTTGATAACAGCGCCGACATCTTTGCGCTTCAGTAACTTGACGAGCAGCTTCAGCCGTTCGCCAGATCGCTTGTCGGCCGGTCCGAGTTCAAATTCGTCGGGGATAACCGGCAGATGGGCAAAGCTCCATTTACCGCGAACCGGGTCGTTTGGCGCGACCAGGGTCAGCAGGTGTCCGACGCTGGAACTGAGCACGAACTGGTCATTTTCAAAGTAATCGCCTTCTCGTGTGAACCCTCCAAGGGCGCGGGAAATATCCACGGCGACCGACGGTTTTTCGGCAATAATGAGCGTTTTATTCATGAGTTTCCAGTGGCTGCGTTTCGGCAGCGATAGCGCGGATCATACGAGGGGATAATCGCTCTATGCAAGTCCGGGGTGTCCAAAAGTGTCTACTGCCTTCAAAAAAAGGGTTGCAGCGGGTCGGCCCAACGCTCGTTCCTCCCACGGGAGGCCGGCGAGCGCCGACCTTGCGAGTATATAGGCCGGAGCGGTTCCCCGCAGATTCGACCCTTGCAAGGGGGCCTAAATTTTAAAGCGCGCGGCCCATTGCAGTGGTGCCATACGCCAGAACTGGTCAAGATCGCTGACGC
>JBDTGB010000224.1:0-3279 GCA_039937635.1 Burkholderiaceae bacterium
CGCCAGATTCGCCGCCATAGGGTGGTTCGATGCGGCGCCAGATCGGACATGGGCGACAATTCGGCTTGATAGAGCGGCGGCAAGGCGGGCGTTGGCATCGTTCAAGAGGCTCGTATGCGTGGGTCGAGCCAGGCGTTGGCGATATCCGACGCCAATGTGAGCAGGACGTAGATAACGGATAGAATCAGCACAATGACTTGCATGACAGGATAGTCTTTGTAGGTGATGCTTTGGAAGGCAAGGTATCCCAATCCGTCCAGCGCGAAAATGGTTTCGATGACTACCGAGCCGCCCAGCAAATAGCCCAGTTGCACTGCTGCCAGCGCCACGACCGGAATGATGGCGTTGCGGAGCGCGTGTTTGAAGATGACGCTGCGCGCCGGCAACCCTTTGGCGCGGGCTGTGCGGATATAGTCCGCGCCGAGCACTTCGATCATGCCCGCGCGAATAAGCCGCATGAAGGCGGGCGCAACGTAATATCCCAGGGCTACAGCGGGCAAGACAAAATTCTGCCATGTGCCGCTGCCCGACACAGGGAGAATGCGCCACGAAACGGCGAATAGCATGATGAGAAGTAGCGCAAAGAAAAAACTGGGTAAAGCCTGACCGAATACGGCAATCGCCAGGCACAGACGATCGATCAGGCTATTTTTGTAAAGCGCGGCCGCAACGCCCAGCGGAACGGATATCAATAATGAAAAACACAGCGCCAACAATCCGAGCAAGACAGTCGTGCGCAGTTTGTCGAATATAAGGGGGCCGACGGCGGTTTTGAAATAGATGGACATGCCGAAGTCGCCGTGCAGCATCTTCCAGAGCCAGTCGCCATATTGCACTGTTAAAGGACGATCCAGGCCATAGGCGTGGCGAATCATTTCGATATCCGCCTGGCGCGCCCCCTCGCCCGCCATGGCGGCGGCCGGGTCGCCCGCCAGGTTCAGCAACAAAAAAGCAATAATGGACACGGTGAGCGCCACCAATATGGCGAGGCCCAGCCGTTTGATCACGTATGCGAACATCAAGTTTGCCTTCGTCGCGTTTTGCTTATTTCCAGCTCATGTCCCAAAAGCGGATCAACTCATCGGGAAGGGGCGTGAAATTCACGTCTTTGTTTGCCACATAGTAGGCCGGCAAGGTCCACAGAGGCACGGCATAGGCATGTTCTGAAATAAGGTTGAGCGCTTTCTTGTACGCCTCGTTGCGTGCGGTTGGTTCGATTGTGTTGTCGCCCGTATTGAGCAGCGCGACCACAGCCGGGTCGCGGGTGACGTCATAGCCTCCGCCTCCGAAAAACACAGGAGTGGATGCCGATACGTCGTTGACCAGGTTGGAGCCCCATGTTTGGTGCGTGATCGCCGCTTTGTTGGCGTAGACGACGTCCCGCATGGCGGCGTATTGCAGGAAGTTCAGCTTGGCCTTGATGCCGACGGCGCGAAGGTAATTGATGATGGCTTCGGTCTGATTGCGTTCGCGATAGGCCAGGATGTCGACATTGAAGCCATTGGCGTAGCCCGCTTCGGCCAACAATTTTTTGGACAATTCCGGATCGTATTTGTAAGTGGTCGCTCCGTCGGAGCTGCAACCGACTTGCGAAGGAGAGCATATGGTGTTGAGCAGTTGTGCTCCGCCGCCCACGATATTTTTAATGATGGATGGGCGGTCGATGGCGTGCGCGATGGCCTTACGCACGCGTTCGTCCTTCAGTTCGGGGGCCGGCCCGCCATCGCGACTGTTCAACTGCAGGAAAACGATGCGCATGGTGTTTCCGCTGGCGACTTGCAGATTTGGCATGGCCTTCAGTTGCTCTGCCTGATCTTTTGCCACATTCATGATGAAGTCTTCACCGCCCGAAATAATTTCCGCCACCTGGGTTTGTTTATCGGGGATGAATCGGATGACGACTTTGCCGATTTTAGGCTGGGCTTTGGGCGAGTCCTTGAAATAATCCTTATTGCGTTCCAGCGTGATCGATTTACCGGGTTGGTATGCCGTCACTTTGTAAGGGCCGGTTCCAACGGGCTTGGCGCTCATGCCGGTCGGGCCGACCTCTTTGTAATACTTGGCAGGCATGATCGCCACCGTGGTCGATAAGTATTCCTTGGCGCCGGGGAAAGGTTTTTTGGTTATAAGCCTGACTTTGTATTTACCCAGCTTTTCGACCTTGTCGATCCAACTGACGTTCGCCTGGGTCGTTGCCTTGTTTTTAGGGTCGGCGACAAAATTAAGGGTATAGACGACCGAGTCGGCGTCGAATTCTTCGCCGTTATGAAATTTGATGCCTTCACGCAAATCGAAGTCGATGGTTTTGTCGTCCACTTGCTTCCAGCTTTTTGCCAGTTGCCCTTTGTATTCGTTGGTGAGCGGGTCGCGGTAAAGCAGGGTGTCCCAGACGTTGGCGGCGATGATCACGCCAATGCGCACGTTGTTGAAAAAAGGATCGACGCTTTCCGGCGCCTGGTCATAGGCCATGCGCAGCGTGTCGTCTTTTTTTGTCGCCAGGGCGGAAGTGCTGGCGCACAAAAAGCCTGCGATCAGCAGACTGCCAGCCAGCGCCTTGAATGAGAATTTATAAGGGAATGCGGCTATCAAGCTGCTTGGGTTGTCAGTCATGGCTTGTCTCCTTTTTGACCGTGATGTGTTGACCCGCCGTCAAGGCCAGGGTCCTGTTTTTGGTTTCGCGGCTAGTGTAAAGTAAATTATGCCAATGCGCGTTCCAAAACCCGGGCGACGTGCTCGGCCTTGCGCGCGGCGCCATCGCGCGTGCCATCGGCAATCTGATGGCGGCAGCTTGTCCCATCGGCCACCAATAGCGTGTTGGCGTCGGCTTTGCGTATCGCGGGCAATAGCGATAATTCCGCCATTTTCATCGAGATGTCGTAGTGTTTGGCTTCGTAGCCAAAGCTGCCGGCCATGCCGCAGCAGCTCGATTCAATAAGCGAGACCTCAAGATCGGGAATAAGACCCAGCACCACCTGGACCGGTTTGACGGCGTCAAAGGCCTTTTGGTGGCAGTGGCCATGCAGCAGGGCGCGCTTTTCGGGAAGCGCCTTCAGCTTCAGGTGCAGCGTTCCCGCTTTTTGCTCGCGCGCCAGGAATTCTTCAAACAAGAATGAGTTTTTTGCCAGGGTGGTGGCATCTTCGCCCATGCCCATTACCAGGAATTCGTCGCGCAACGACAGTAAACAGGATGGTTCCAGCCCGACCACGGGAATGCCGCGCGCAACGAATGACCGCAACGCGGCCACGACCCGTTTGGCTTCCTGCTTGGCCTCGTCGACC
>JBDTGB010000225.1:0-8542 GCA_039937635.1 Burkholderiaceae bacterium
GGATCTTTATTGGCGGATTGATCAAGCGCTTGCGCCATCCATACCTTAACAGGTTCGTCCAGCCCCGGTAACCTTAGCGTTGCGCCCGGAGCCGGATTAAAAGCCCGAATACGGCGCTCTAAAACAGTCGCGGGCTGGGAAAAATCAAGCGCAGCCTCGGCCTTGGTCAACTTGGCCGCGTAACTGACGCCTTGTTCGGGCTGCGGTTTCGCGACAAGCTTGCCATGTTCCAATCCATCAATAACCTGAACGATCGACCGCGCCCCCAATTGCGCAAGCTCGTCGTGCAAACGTGCAGCGTTGTAATCCGGCCCGATCGCCAAAGACCGGGTCAGGACGATGTCGCCCGTGTCCAGTCCTTCGTTCATTTGCATGATGGCGACGCCGGTTTGCGCGTCGCCGGCCTCTAGGGCGCGCTGAATAGGCGCCGCGCCGCGCCAACGCGGCAATAAGCTGGCATGAATGTTCAAACACCCGTATTTGGGCGCCGACAGCACCCATCGGGGCAAAATCAAGCCGTAAGCGGCCACCACAATCAGGTCGGGAGCCAATGCCAGCAATGCGTCGCGCGCCGCCCTGGCATCGTCGGGATACTTACCTTCAAGACGCAAACCGCGCGGCTGGCAAACAGGAATATTCGCCGCAAGCGCTGCCTGCTTGACCGCGCTGGACGTCAGCTTCAAGCCCCGCCCCGCGGGGCGATCGGGTTGAGTTAAAACCAGGCTAACCGTATGCCCCGCCGCCAGTAGGGCGCTTAACGCCACCCGGGCGAATTCGGGTGTACCGGCAAAGACTATAGGACCCAAGCCGTACCCCTTATACGCGCTGCGCCTCGCGCTCTTGCTTGCGAAGCCGGGTTCTAATGCGATTTTGCTTTAACGCCGACAAGTACTCGATAAACACTTTGCCCAATAAATGATCGAGCTCGTGTTGCACACACACGGCCAGCAAGTCGTCAGCGTCGAATTCGTAGGCTTGCCCCTGTTCATCGAGCGCGCGCACGCGCACGCGCGCCGCGCGTTCAACTTCGTCGTACACGCCCGGCACGGACAAACAACCTTCCTCGCAAAGCTGCGTCTCGTCGCTCTTCCACAGAATTTCCGGGTTGATCAGAACGTGCAATTCATTGCTGTCTTCGGAAACGTCGATAACCACTACCCGTTCGTGCACATCGACCTGGGTCGCGGCCAAACCGACACCCGGCGCCGCGTACATGGTTTCAGCCATGTCGCGCACCAGTTTGCGGATGCGATCGTCAACCTTTTGAACCGGCTTGGCCACTTTATGCAAGCGCGGATCGGGGTATTGAAGAATAGGAAGTAACGCCATAAACAAATCCAATTATGCTTCTAACCTCCTATAATAAAACAAGATACGGCAAAGTTGAAATAACGTGACTTTTACCGTCGCGCGAGCAACGCTATCCGCTCGCGCTGTGCCACACTTAGCGTATGACTGCCAACTTATCAACCGAAGAATTAGCCGCCTGGATACGCTTGTCGCTCGAACCGGGCCTGGGCCTGGCGCGGGCCCGCCAATTACTGACGGCAATCGGCCTGCCGCAAGACATCTACGCAAGCTCCACCGGCGCCTTGTCCAAGATCGTCTCCCCCGATCTGGCGCAACAACTTCATCGGCCGCTAGCCGATACACTTGAAACGACCCTTAAGCGCACGCTCCAATGGGGCGAGCAGCCCAATCACCATATTCTGACTCTGGCGGACCCGGCCTACCCCAGCGCGCTGCTGGACATTCACGACCCTCCTTTATTGCTGTACATCAACGGCCAGCCTAACCACCTGTCCCGGCCCATCATCGCAATGGTGGGGGCGCGCAACGCCACAACAGGCGGAATCGACAACGCGCTGGCGTTCGCCCGCTATCTATCCGAACAGGGCTGGTGCATCGCCAGCGGCCTGGCCCAGGGCATTGACGCGGCGGCGCACGAAGGCGCCTTGCGCGCCGGCCCGCAGGGCGGCGGCACCGTAGCCATACTGGGAACCGGAATCGATATCGTGTATCCGCCCAAAAACCACGAACTCGCGCACCGGATTGCGCAACACGGCGCGCTGGTGTCGGAATTTCCGCTAGGCACGCGCGCCCTGCCATATCAGTTTCCAAAACGCAATCGTATCGTGGCTGGCCTGGCGCGAGGTGTCCTGGTTGTCGAAGCCGCCAAACAAAGCGGCTCGCTTATCACCGCCAGGCTGGCCGCCGAAATGGGGCGCGAAGTATTCGCCATTCCCGGATCGATTCATTCGCCCTTGTCGCGCGGCTGTCATGCGCTTATCCGCCAGGGAGCCAAGCTGGTTGAATCGGCGCAAGACATCCACGATGAACTTGGCCTGCCGCAGCCGACCGCGTCAACCACAAACACCCATTCTGTCCCGGCAAAAGGCAACGCCGGTACAACAGGCGAAACCAAAAACTCGATGGTGCTGGCGGCGCTGGGCTACGACCCCGTTCACCTGGACACGCTGCAAGAGCGAACCCAGCTTGATCTGGGCGAACTAAACGGCCAGCTACTCGAACTGGAACTTGATGAATCCATCTTCCGGCTCGATGACGGCCGCTTTCAACGCCGCTAAGCGCTATCATTATCTCTATCAAGGAATTCCACATGCCCTTTCCAGATAAAGTCAAAATTGTCGAGGTTTCCCCTCGCGATGGACTTCAAAACGAAAAAACATTTGTCGAGACCGGCGTCAAAATCGAACTCATCAACCGCTTGTCGGCCGCCGGATTCCAGAATGTTGAAGCCGCTTCGTTCGTATCGCCGAAGTGGGTGCCGCAAATGGCCGATGCGGCTGCCGTCATGAAAGCCATCAAACGCCGCCCGGACGCCATCTATTCGGTGCTCACGCCAAATTTGCGCGGATTTAACGACGCGCTGGCGGCTGGCGCCGATGAAGTCGTCATCTTTGGCGCCGCCAGTGAAGCGTTTTCACAAAAAAACATTAACTGTTCCATCGCTGAATCCATTGCTCGATTCGAGCCCGTCGCAGCCGCCGCCAAAACCGCCGGAGTCCGTCTTCGCGGCAGCATCAGTTGCGCGCTGGCTTGCCCTTACCAGGGCGAAACCCCGGTCGAATCCGTACTGGACGTCGTCAAGCGCATGATGGCGCTGGGTTGCGACGAAATCGACATCGCAGACACCATTGGGGTGGGGACGGCGCGACAGGTAAAACGGGTCATGAACGCCGTCGTCCAGATCATCGACCCCGCCCGCATATCGGGCCATTTTCACGACACCTATGGCCAGTCCCTGGCCAATATTCTGGCGGCGCTGGAAGTCGGCATTACTATCTTTCATGCCTCGGTGGCGGGCCTGGGGGGGTGTCCCTACGCCAAAGGCGCCACCGGCAATGTCGCCACCGAAGACGTGCTGTACATGATGCAAGGGCTGGGGATCGAAACCGGCATCGATTTAAACAGCGTCGTCGACACGGGCCAATGGATATCCCGGCATCTGGGCCGCAAGGCGGACAGCCGGGCGGGCAATGCACTGGCCGCGCGCAAGGCAAATTAGATGACGCTTTCCACAAAACAGACGCCCAGCGAGCAAGAGCGCATAAAACTACTCAGGGAAATCGGACCGTTGCCCTTGCGCGGCATGGCTTGGCCCAACTGGGTCAAGGCTCTGGCGTGGGTCGTTTTAGTCATTATTGCCGTCCAAATCGTCCGAACAGCAGCAAGCCCCATGGGCCGCAACATCAATCCTCTGCTGGCGGGCGGCATCCTGATCTGCTTCTTCGGGCTGGTGGTGGTCGCGCGCTTCATGCTGACTTCCGAGACCCGCATCACACGAGTGGGAATCGAACAATCGTGGATCACTCGTCGCAAGGTCTCGTGGGAAGAAATTCAGTCCGCCAAATTCACCGGACTTCTTACGTCAAAGCGCCTGATTTGCTTCGTTGGCGCCCGACGCCCCGTTGTGTTCCAGGCTGGAACGCGCGAGCTGCAAGCCGCCTTCGCACGCATAGCTCTGATCTACCAGCGACGGCAATAAAGCCCCTATCCTTATGGCTGAAGCGCGCCGTAATCGCGCTGGCCAAAGATGGCGGAACCTATTCGAATCTCGGTGGAACCCTCTTCGATCGCCAGTTCGAAATCCCCGCTCATGCCCATCGACAGACGGGCTAGCTCTGTCGCCCCGTCCTCGCGCAAGCGATCGCGCCAAACCCGCAAAGAGCTAAAGCACGCTCGCACCGCATCCAGATCATCGGAATTGACCGCGAGAGTCATAAGGCCCTTGACATGCAAGGTATCGAAAGAGGCCAATTGTTTCACGAAAAGCGGCAACTCGGCTGGATCGATGCCGAACTTGCTTGGTTCGGGCGAGGTCTTCACCTGCAGCAGGACATCAATGCTCCGCCCTTCGATCTGCAATCTGCGATCCAGCGCCTGCGCCAGCGGCAAGCGATCGAGCGATTGCACCTCGGATACGAAACGAGCCGCCTCTTTGGCTTTGTTCGTTTGCAAGTGCCCGATCATCACCCACCTTAAAACTGAATCATCAAGCTCTTGAAATTTCCGGGCTATCTCCTGCGTTTTATTCTCGCCAAAACGCGTCAAACCAAGTGCGCGGGCAGCGCGCACCGCGTCAGGCCCAAATGTTTTGCTAACCGGCAGCAAGGCGACCTCGTCGACCAGCCTCCCCGCCCGCGCGCAAGCGCCAGCCATGCGCTCGCGGACATGCGCCAGACGACTTGCCATTGAAGATTCGGACATATCCGTCCACCACCCTTATTTGTTTACACCACCAAAGAGTGTAAGGCTTACAATCCGCAATGTCTTTGCACGAACGTCTTTCAACACCTGGAGGCTAAAGCAATGTCAACACACCCCACACACCCACTCCCCTCTTATCTGGATGCCAACGAATTAGGTCCCTGGGGAATTTATCTTGAACAAGTCGACCGCGTCGCCCCTTATCTTGGCAAGTTGGAAAAGTGGCTTGAGACCCTGAAAAGGCCCAAACGCGCCCTGATCGTCGACGTTCCGATCGAGCTCGACAACGGCGCGGTCGCGCACTTCGAAGGCTATCGCGTACAGCACAACACTACTCGCGGCCCCGGTAAAGGCGGCGTGCGGTTTCACCAAAACGTCACACTTCCGGAAGTCATGGCGCTGGCAGCCTGGATGTCGATAAAAACGGCGGCGGTCAACCTGCCATTTGGCGGCGCGAAAGGCGGCATTCGAATCGATCCGCGCAATTTTTCCATGGCCGAACTTGAACGCATCACGCGCCGCTACACCAGTGAAATCGGGGTCATCATTGGACCCAATAAAGACATCCCGGCGCCCGACGTGAACACCAACGCGCAAACCATGGCCTGGATGATGGACACGTACTCCATGAACGTGGGCGCCACAACCACAGGCGTTGTAACCGGAAAGCCGGTTTCATTAGGCGGCAGTCTGGGGCGCGTCGAGGCAACCGGACGCGGCGTATTTGTGGTGGCCGGCGAAGCGGCGCGCGACGCCGGCGTTTCATTAGAAGGCGCGCGAGTCATCGTGCAAGGCTTCGGAAATGTGGGCGGCACAGCCGCCCGGCTATTTTATGAAGCCGGCGCCAAAGTCATCGCGGTCCACGACCACACGGGCTGCGTGCATAACGCCAACGGCCTGAACGTTCTGGCCTTGCTGGCTTACGTCGAGGAACACGGCGGCGTCGCCGGCGCCCCCGGCGCTGAAAGCCTGAGCCCAGCCGAGTTCTGGGCGCTGGACACCGAAATCCTGATTCCGGCCGCGCTGGAAGGCCAAATCACCCTGCACAACGCCAACTCGATTCGCACAAAAATCATCGTTGAAGGCGCTAACGGCCCCACCACCCCCGAGGCCGACGATATCCTGACTTCCAAAGGCGTCATCATCGTGCCCGACGTGCTGGCCAACGCAGGCGGTGTCACCGTCAGCTACTTCGAATGGGTGCAGGACTTCTCAAGCTTTTACTGGACCGAAACCGAAATCAATCATCGCCTTGAAGCCATGATGCGCGCAGCCTACACCTCGACATCGGCTGTGGCGAAGGAACACAACGTCTCGCTAAGAACCGCGGCATTCATCGTGGCCTGCACCCGCATCCTGGAATCCCGCGTCGTGCGCGGTCTGTATCCCTGATCCCGGCCGACGAATGCCGTTTTTAGAACGCCATTATTTTTCCTGATTAGTTACCTGCCTCAGGCGCTCCCGCAGCAACAACGGCATGCAAGAACGGTGACTGGATGGGTTCTTCACACGCGACGCCGGTGGTTCGGGCGGGACTCCGCGCCACCGCCTGAGACAAGTAACTAATCGGGTTATTTTTTGATAGCGATCACTACGTACTTGCCGTTATCGCGCGCGGCGGTAAAAGTGACTTTATCGCCCGGCTTAATGCCTGTAAGCAACGAGGGGTTGATACGATAAACCAGCGTCATGGCGGGCAGACCCAGGTCGGCGATAGCGCCGTGCTTAATCGTTATCTTTCCGGCCGCGCTATCAATGCCGCGCACCTCGCCCGAAGAGCTGGCCTGGGGGTTCTGCGCATTGGCCGAATACGCCGACGTCAACCCCATCCCCGCAATCAGCGCTTGCTGCAATCGACGATTCGTCATACTCATTAAGCTACTCCAGGATAAAAATAGATTGTGGCACAGCGCCGCCCACTACAACAACTATTGGCGCCGACGATTGCTTACAATTCATGCCTCTTTTCCTGAAAGGACAAACATGGCCCGCCTTCCCTACGCCGACCTGAATCACGCCGACGCCCGCCCGCTGGTCGAACAAATCATCGCCGAGCGCGGCAGCGTTTTGCATCTGTACCAAATGCTGCTGCACAGTCCCGCCATCGCCCGCGGGTGGTTGAACCACCTGACGGGGATTCGGCATCTGAGCACACTGGAGGGGAAGCTGCGCGAGATGGTCATTATGCGCGTCGCCATACTGAACGGCGCACCTTACGAAGCGGATCAACATGCGCCCATTGCCCTTAAACAAGGTCTGCATCAAGACCAGCTTGACGCGCTTGGTCAATGGGAAGCCTCGGCACTATTTAACGAGAAAGAACGCGCCGTTCTGGCTTACACCGATGCCATGACGCGCCACGTGCAGGTGCCAAAAGAAACATTTGCCGCCGTCAGAAAATATTTCGAACCCAAGCAACTGGTCGAACTTACCGCCACCATCGCCACCTACAACATGGTGTCGCGCTTTTTGGAAGCGCTTGATATTCACTCCGACGACGCGCGCGATGTAAATCACGAATAAACGGCCGTATCGGATTGATCCAGCGCTACATCGTTCAAATGGCAGGCGCTCCAATGATCAGGCTGCGGTGTCTCACCCGGGCCGACCGCGGGCGCCAGGTTTACAAGGCGCGGCCGTTCCACGCGGCAACGCGGCATGGCATAGGGGCAGCGGGGGTGGAATGCGCAACCGGATGGCGGGTCAATGGGTGAAGGCAGCTCGCCCTTGATCGGGTCAAACTGACGCCGATCCGGCCGCAACTGCGGCAATTCTTTGATTAGCGCCTGAGTATACGGATGATTGGCCGCGCTGAAAATAGTTTCCGTCGAAGCAAGCTCCACAATCCGGCCCAGATACATAATAGCCACGCGATCGGAAACATGGCTTACCACGCCCAGATTATGACTAATAAAAAAATACGTCAGGGCAAATTCTTTACGCAGTTGAATGAATAAATTCAGAACCTGGGCCTGAATGGAAACGTCAAGCGCGGCAACGGCTTCGTCGCACACAATCACGGATGGTTTAAGCGCAAGCGCGCGCGCCACGCCAATACGCTGGCGCTGACCGCCCGAAAACTGATGCGGATAGCGAAATCGATAGGCGGGATCCAGGCCCACCTTTTGCATCAGGTCGCAAACATACGCTTCTTTTTCACCACGCCTGACCAGACCATGCACCATCGGCGCCTCGCCGATGATGTCCAGCACTCGCATGCGCGGGTTCAGCGACGAAAAAGGGTCTTGAAAAATCATTTGCACGCCCAGTTCGTACTGATGCCGCGCGGCGGCGTTCATTCGCGCAACTGGCTGGCCCTTATAAAAAATTTCACCATGCGTCGGAGCCAGAATTCCCGCCAGCATGCGGCCCAGCGTCGATTTTCCACAACCAGACTCACCCACAACGCCCACCACCTCGCCCGCGAAAATATCCAGATCCACGTCCGCGACAGCCAGCACCGACCTTGGCCGCGCATGGCCTTTGATCAGGTTGCCGGCACGCTCGACAATGCCCATCGGCTGAACGAAACGCTTTTCAAGATGACGCAGTCCAAGGATGACTTCAGGTTTTTTTCCAGGATCCGTCATGGCGCCACCCCCGGATGCCAGCAGCTTGCCTCGTGCGCCGGTCCCACTGGCCGAAGCTCGGGCGCCTGTTTGCAGACATCGGTCGCACGATAACAACGGGATCGGAACGGGCACCCTTCAGGCAAATCCAACAGAGAAGGCGTCGTGCCTGGAATTTGAAACAGCTCGCGGCCTCGTGTCTGAACAGAAGGAATCGACGCGATCAGGCCATGGGTATAGGG
>JBDTGB010000226.1:0-11487 GCA_039937635.1 Burkholderiaceae bacterium
GGTATTGCCATCGTCGGCGCGGATCAGCATTTCGCGCACCAGCGAGGAATCCCACGTCCGGGCCATTAAGTCCTGACGGGCCACGGGCGGAGTCGGAGCCGCCTTGATAATGGCGATAAACTCATCGATATTGGCCAACGCAACCGCCAAGCCTTCGAGCACGTGGCCCCGTTCGCGCGCCTTGCGCAACTGAAATACGGTGCGACGCGTAACGACCTCGCGACGGTGAAACAGGAAGTACTCGACCATCTGTTTCAAATTGGGCAAACGCGGCTGGCCATCGACCAGCGCCACCATATTCATGCCGAAGGTATCTTGAAGCTGCGTGTTCTTGAACAGATTGTTCAATATGACTTCCGGAACCTCGCCGCGCTTCAGTTCGATAACCAAACGCATGCCATCCTTGTCGGACTCGTCCCGAATATCTGAAATACCCTCGATTTTCTTTTCGTTAACCAGTTCCGCAATGCGTTCCTGCAACGATTTTTTGTTTACCTGGTAGGGAATGGCGTCGACAACAATCGCATGGCGGTGGCCCTTTTCCATGTCCTCGAAGTGCGTTTTCGCGCGCATGATCACCCGGCCGCGACCCGTTCGATAGCCTTCGCGCACCCCGGACATGCCATAAATAATTCCGCCTGTCGGGAAATCCGGAGCGGGAATAATTTCAATAAGCTCGTCGAGCGTGCAATTCGGATTACGCAAACAATACAAACATCCATCGACCACTTCAGCCAGGTTATGCGGCGGAATATTCGTCGCCATCCCAACCGCGATCCCTGAACTGCCGTTCACCAGCAGATTGGGCAAACGCGACGGCAGGAGCAAGGGTTCCTGCTCGCTACCATCGTAATTGGCGCCGAAATCGACGGTCTCTTGATCGATATCAGCCAGTAGCTCGTGGGCGATTTTGGAAAGGCGAATTTCGGTATAGCGCATCGCCGCCGGATTATCGCCATCAATAGAGCCAAAGTTGCCTTGGCCATCCACCAACATGTAACGCAGCGAAAAGTCCTGCGCCATGCGCACAATCGTTTCATATACCGCCGCATCGCCGTGCGGGTGGTACTTACCGATAACGTCCCCCACGATACGCGCCGATTTTTTATAGGCCCGGTTCCAATCGTTATTTAACTCGTGCATGGCAAACAGCACACGTCGATGCACAGGTTTGAGACCATCGCGCACATCGGGTAGAGCCCGCCCGACAATCACGCTCATGGCGTAATCCAGGTAACTGCGGCGCATCTCGTCTTCCAGCGAAACTGGAAGGGTCTCCTTGGCAAAGGAATCCATAAACTCTCTAGTACTTAAAATCGTGAAGGCGGGCCAGCTACGGGCGAATAGGAAATTCTATCACTTCCGCCCATAACGCCCAGTCAACAATAAAGCGGCCCCCGCGCGAAATGCCAAAACAAGCCTGAACGGCGGGTTTGCGACGGCGTCTTGAGAAACCACTTTAAGCGTGCTTTATGTTGCTGAAAACCAACAATAATGCGAAAGATAGGGTAGAAATACCGATATCTAAGCCTTATACGCAAAACACGCTTAACTAACCCCGCATAAATGCCGTAAGATTCGCCCTAACACGCATGAAACCCAGCGCAATACTTTGACCTAACTCACTGCATTGCTATACTGGTTCCGTTTTCTTGATATGCGGCGGGGGTTCGCTGCGGTCACTTACCAGCATTAAGCTCAACGAGGAGAAACATGAACAAACCCTCCAAAATCGCATTAGCCATCGCCACTGTTGCCTTTACGGCATCTGGCGCACTATCTGCGCAAACGATCGACAACTGGACTAACCCTTACGGTAACGTCTGGAAAAATGGCACTAATGAATTGTGCTGGCGCGACAACTTCTGGACTCCTGCCACCGGCATCGCCGGTTGCGACGGCGTACCCGTTGCCCAAGCAGCAGCCCAAGCGCCTGTAACAGCGCCTACTGCGACCAAAGTCGTTCTGAATGCCGATACATTCTTCGATTTTGACAAGTCCACCATCAAACCTGAAGGTCGGAAAATCCTTGACCAAGTCGCTTCACAAGCTAACTCAGTCAATCTGGAAACTCTGATTGCAACAGGTCATACCGATTCAATCGGCACAGAGAAGTACAACCAAAAGCTTTCTGAACGTCGCGCAAACGCCGTCAAGAAATACTTGGTCAGCAAGGGTATCGATGCAAATCATATCTATGCTGAAGGCAAGGGCGAATTGAGTCCTGTTGCTTCCAACAAGACTCGTGAAGGACGCGCGAAAAATCGCCGCGTTGAAATCGAGATCGTCGGTACTCGTAAGTAATACCCGGTTCGCGGCGTTAGTCGCGTTAAACGGTACAATAAGGGGTTCTGCCATGCAGAGCCCCTTATCTATTTTGCCCGCGGTTCATAATGACCTTGCCCGATTCCTCTGTACCCGCTAAACCCGCCAATGTCGACCAGGCGGAACTCGATAAATTCGGCGCCCTTGCGTCACGCTGGTGGGATCCGGAAAGCGAATTCAAGCCGCTGCACGCCATTAACCCTTTAAGACTGGGCTGGATCCGTGAACAGGTTGGTTCGTTGACCGACAAAAAAATTGTCGACGTCGGATGCGGCGGCGGTATTCTGGCCGAAAGCATGGCGCGCGCCGGAGCGCAGGTTACTGGTATCGACCTGGCTGAAAAATCATTGAAAATTGCACGCCTGCATGGGCTTGAATCTGGGGTAACGGTCACCTATCAAGCTATTGGCGCCGAACAACTGGCTGAGCAACAACCCGGGCAATTCGATATCGTGACCTGCATGGAAATGCTTGAACACGTCCCCGATCCGGCCTTGACCGTGCAAGCCTGCGGCAAATTAGTCAAATCCGGCGGCTGGGTCTTTTTTTCGACCCTTAATCGCAATCCGAAATCATTTTTATTTGCCATCGTTGGCGCCGAGTATCTATTACGCTTGTTGCCACGCGGCACACACAATTACGAAAGTTTTATCAAGCCCAGCGAACTTGCCGCGGCCGCACGCCAAACCGGATTAGACGTGGCTAAACTAAGCGGTCTTCGGTACAACCCCATCGTCGATCATTACACGCTCTCGGACGACGCTTCGGTCAATTATTTGCTGGCAACCCGGCGCACCGCCTGACCCATCTGACAAACAAGGATAACCTCCATGCATGGACTCGTTTTGTTCGACTTTGACGGCACGCTGGCCGACACTGCGCCCGATCTGGCGGCCGCAGCCAATAAGATGCGCGTCCGTAAAGGTTTGGCGCCGCTACCCTATGAAGTACTGCGTCCGCTTGCTTCGCAAGGCGCCCGAGGCCTGCTTAAGGCCGGCTTCGACATGAATCCCGACGATCCCGAATACGAAACGCACCGGCATCAGTTCCTGCAAGATTACGAGCAGGACATGACGTCGCTCACTACCTTGTTTCCCGGAGTCGACAAGCTGTTGTCGACACTTAAACAAAACGACTATGCCTGGGGCATCGTAACCAACAAAGTCAGCTACCTGGCCTTGCCGATCGTGCAGCATCTGGGCTTACAGGCCGACTGTGCAATTACCGTCGGCGGCGACACAGCCAGCCACCCGAAACCACACCCCGCCCCCCTGTTGTATGCCGCCGCACAAACCGGCTTCACGCCCCAACAGTGCCTTTATATCGGCGATGATGAACGCGACATCCTTGCCGGCAAAGCAGCGGGCATGCCGACCATAGCGGCGGCCTATGGCTATTGCGGCCTAAGCGATGTCACGCAATGGGATGCCGACGCCATTGCCTACACGCCCGACGAAGTATGGCCAGCGATCCAGCAACTATACAGCCGGCACGGTTAATGTGTGTTCCCTGCCACACTGCGGGCGTCCGAGCTTTCCTGACAACGGTTTTAAGCTATACTAAGTTTACTGGGGTCGATCCGGCTTCGACGTGGGTCGCAAAACAGTGTAGGGCATGCCGAGCACCAGTCAGCTCGTAAATCCACTGGAACACATATAAACGCCAACGACGAGCGTTTCGCTTTAGCCGCCTAGTGCGGTAAGCCGCTGCACTAATTTGTCTTTGGGTTAGGTAGGGTAAAACTTACAGCAGCGTCATTTACAGAGAATCGGGCTTAGCTGGGTCACTCAGTTAACTCTTAAAACAAAGTGAATCGCCAAGGAAGGGCCTGTCGGTTGGCATGATCCAAGGTTAAAACATAAAGTGAACCGAATAAGCATGTAGAACTGCCTGCAGAGGGCTTGCGGACGGGGGTTCAATTCCCCCCGACTCCACCAGTTAACACCACGCTGCACTATGTGGCACTAGACGGGGACCAAAGAGATTTGGTCCCTTTTTAGTGTCCTGTATAGCGAGGCTCTTCCCCATAATCGGGGGATGGGTATTCATCAGACACGGCTAACCACCCCGTTCCAACCGCACAGGGCCAAGACCCTCATGCGGTAATTCTCGAAATTTCTGAAGCTAAACGCACGGCGCGAGATCATCGCATTTCAGTATGGAAGCGCTCGGTAATCCCATTGGATTTTGAGAATCGCCACATTCTGACGATGGGCTCAAGCCATGACCTGAGTGTGTTGGCCAACGCTTTGGCGGGGCTATTGATCGCGCTCAACGACCCCGTGGAGTTTCTATGAAATATATCTTAATCGACATCCTGCCGACTACTGGTCTTTTGCTGGCGGTTGCCGCGGCTTATTTACGGGTGGTTGGATATGACCCATACAAGCCCGGTGCTATTTTTTCAGCCGTCCCCACAGATACGCAATGGCCGCAACGACTGCCATAGCCGTGATCGGATTGGCCCTGATGACGTCCTTGCTACAAATCAGCGCGCTTTCCAAAACATCACGCCCATCGTCGATCGCGTCTATGGCAGCACCCTTAGCCCTGTTGGTTACGTCAGACGCCTTCGTGGCCGCTTTCTGAATCGCGTTATCCACCGCGTCCGCACCCTCTTCGATTGCGTCTTTGGCTTTGTCACTAGGTATTGCCATGGAGAATCTCCCGAATACCGGCACATTGTGCCGACAGATGAGTATCGACCCTTTAACGGAAAGGAAGGGTTTTGGTTGAAACAGGCTGTTTCAGATTGTCATCGCGAAGCGGAGTCAACACAACCCAGTATCTCCGCACAGGAGCAATCATGAATAACCTAAATATCAGGTTGTACCCAAACAATCGAATCCTCCTGGTCCAACCCGCCAGTATTCACGAGTTCATTGCGCCCGTCACAACCAGGACAAATGAAATGACAACCCTTGGAATCAATTTCAGGCTTAACCGCATCAGTCGCAAGCTCCAAACCGCAATGTCTGCATTTCCACATGGCGTTCTCCCGCGTAGAACAGGAACTTATCATAGCGCCGCTCACACACGGGAGCAATTATGACATCACCCTACAGCAGTGCCCCAGCCAGGCGGTTGATCCGGTGGGTTATTTTCCCGCTAAGTCAAGAATAGGCCGGGCGTTGAATTCCTCCTGGCTCAACCAGTTTTAATTAATAACAACAAGCACATAGAAAATAGCCGGCTTGAAACGCCGGCTATTTTGTAGGCTACGCGCCGCCCCCTCGCGCTTGAATCGCCTTTTTTACGCGGCAAGCGCTGTCTCGCTGACGATCGTCGGCAGTCTGGCGCGATTAGCCGCCGAGGAAGCGCTATATTCCATGATTCGCGCGGTTTCGCGGGCGACGGGTTCACCCAGAAATCTGCCCAATAAATATAAGGTCAGGTCAACACCGAGCGTAACGCCGCCTCCGGTAACAACGTTTCCCTCGTCGACAACCAGCGCCGGTGTTGCTTTGATATCGGGATATGTTTCACGCATCGTCTCTAGCGGACACTGCTCCGCGCCTGTGACGGGCATTTTGGTGGTTGCGCGCTTGCCTGTCAGCAAACCGGCCGCGGCAAGCAGTAAGGCGCCTGTACACACACTGGCAATACACGCACCTGCGGCGTGGCGTTGCCGCAAAAAGTTAAGCATCTGCGCGTTTTCCGCCTGACGTTTCCATCCGGGTCCACCTGTGACAATCACTACATCGGCCTCGGGTGCGTCGTCAAACGAAAAATCGGCCTGGACGCGAAGGCCATTTTGCAAAGTGAGTATGTCTTTCGTGGGCGACACAGTGAAATAACACAACTTGTCGCTAAGGCGTGTAGCCATGGACAAGGTGCCGACGGCCGCCAGTTCAATGGGCTCGATAAAATCATATAAAACGACAGCAACCCGCATAGTTATCCCCTTGTTGGCCCGTTCAGAATATGCGCCATCATAAAACAAGGTTGTCCAATAGGCAATTAAATGCCAGCCCCTTTATTATTTGGCAACTATTTAAAGCGCATGGATTACTACGAAGACTGGCACGCGGCAGCGAATAACATCAACTTCCGCCGCCCGCCGAGGGCGAAGGGCTCGGAGTCGAAATCGCGCTTGCGGCATACTTGCCATCTTTTTTAAAATTGGCATCTTGCATTTCGACATTGCAACGCGAATTGCCATAAAACACCACTTTATCTTCTTTTGCCACGATCACGGCTGAATCTGTGGCCGAATATACAGCGGCGTATTCATAACAAATAAACCCATATGTGTTGCCCGATTTCTCTTGCGGCGGCTCACCCATCGAATCGAGAATGGGTTTTACTTCCTGCCCGATTTCAATGGAGTTCAATGCCAACTGCAGCTTTTTCTGTCGCGCGTCCGCGGCCGTGCTGGTATCTCCGCCCAAAGTGGTTTTGGCCGCATGATATCCTGCTTCAGCCATCTGCCCAGCAATCAACGGCGTACACCCCGCCGCCAAGACGAGTCCTGCCGCGCCTACCGCGACAGCAAGCAATTTGACCGCCTTTTCCACTTTTTGCATAAATAGATCCTTTTGCCCGCACGCCCGTCTACGCACTTCTCGACCGATTGCCTGTACGCCCGAATTCGGATGCGTTAACGCATAATAATTGGAAATCACATAATCCGCCAAATAGAGTGGCCGTATCTGAAATGACCTTCCACAAGCTGCAGTGGCTGCCGCTTATTAGTAAATAATCAAAGAATCTTTGGGCGCGACGCCGCCAACCACCAAAATAGACTATTATTTTTTCTGTCATCTCTGGACTTCCACAAATGAAATTGTTTCTATCCACACTCGTGACTGTGTTTGCACTGGGCGCCGGAAACGTCAGCCTTGCTGCCACGCCGTTGCTTACCGCACCCGAACTTAATGGTCTGTTGGCTGACCCGGCCGTGCGCGTGATCGATATCCGCCCCGCTGAAGCCTACCAGACCAACCATATCCCGGGCGCGCTATCGGCGCCTTATGGTCAATGGCGCGGCCCCGCGACCAATCCAGGCCAGTTGCCGCCCTTATCCAAATTAACAACACTGGTGCAGGGGCTTGGCCTATCGGAAGGCAGCCACGCTGTCGTGGTTTCCTCAGGAGCCGATTCCTCCGATTTCGGCGGCTCCGCGCGTGTTTATTGGACTCTGAAGTATCTGGGCCTGACTAATTTGTCGATTCTTAACGGCGGCGTTAAAGCCTGGGCCGATGCTCAACTGCCGCAAGACCAGAACGCAGTTAAAGTCGCAAGCAGCGCCTACACGCCCACCTTAAACGATGCGCTGATCGCCACGCGCGACCACGTTGCCAAGCAAATCGACAATCCGCAAACACGCTTGATCGACGCGCGCCCGGCTAATTTTTTCTTGGGAGAAGTCCGCGCGCCCGCAGCTAAAATTTCCGGCACAATCCACAACGCCATCAACCTGGAAAACAGCAAATGGTTTAAGCCGGGGACTTCCATCTTCGTGTCCCCCGAAGAAGCCAAAAAAATTGCGGAGCGCGCTGTGCCAACGCCAGCCAAAGAAACAATTTCGTTTTGCAATACCGGACATTGGGCCGCCACCGATTGGTTCGCACTATCTGAAATAGTCGGTCAAAAAAATGTGAAACTATATCCCGCCTCGATGGTGGACTGGACCCAGGCGCCCAAAGCATTGCCCATGGACAACGTCCCTGGTCGAGGGCAGCAGATCATAAAAGACGTCAAAGACCTGGTCGGCAAACTGTCTTCTTAGTCGGTTGAGTTTTCATGAAGCAACTTCCTTTGGCGGCCATTGTGGCCGCGTTTTTCATCGCCCTGATGTGGTTTGTGTCAGTGCGCCAGGCAGTTCTATTCCTGGTCGGCATCGGAATGGGCAGCGTATTGGCGGGTGCGCGATTCGGATTCACAACGGCGTGGCGACGACTGATCGAGCAACGCGACCCGCGCGGCGTGACAGCGCAGATAGTATTGCTGGCAACCGCCGCTGCGCTATCAATGCCGTTGTTGGCGCAGTTTCCGCAGGACCTGGGCGCCGCGCTGGGGCCTCCCAGCTACAGTTTGCTGATTGGCGCATTTGTATTCGGATTATGCATGCAGGTGGCCGATGGCTGCGGGTCGGGCACTTTGTACAAGGCGGGCCTCGGAATTCCGTTAAATATGGCCATTTTGCCGATATTCGCCCTCGGCAGTTTTCTCGGCTCGGCGCAACTCGATCAGTGGCTGAAGTTGGGCAGCATGAAGCCATTCGGGCTGGTCGCACAATTCGGACCGATCGAGGCCTTGGGCATCACTGGTCTGGGCCTGGCAATCTTTGGCGCAGTGGCATTGCGGTGGTGCGGTAAATCAACGCCTTGGTTTGACCGTCGCCTGTGCATTGCCGCCATTGCTCTGGCCGCGCTGATGGCAGCCAATCTTCTGATCGCCGGCCAATCCTGGGGAATCGTATACGGCTTCGGCTTGTGGGCCGCCAAAGCGGCAACCGCGATTGGCGCCTTTGACCCCACCCTTAATCACTTTTGGAGCGAGCCGACTAACTTCAACCTGCTGTCGCAATCAATACTGCTCGACGTAACCTCCATCACCGATATCGGCATTTTAGCGGGTGCATTGCTGATTGCCACACGCAAGTCCGCGACACAAAAAATAGCTGTGCGTGTAACGGGCAAGCAATGGATTGCCGGATTGATTGCGGGCTTTCTTCTGGGCTATAGCTCCAGGCTGGCCTTCGGCTGCAACATTGGCGCAATGGTTAGCGGTATTTCCACTGGCAGCGTGCATGGGTGGATCTGGGTGCCCTTGGCGTTTTGCGGATCCTTGATAGGCGTGCGAGTGCGACGCTACCTGAACAATCCGAGCCCATCGTGAAAAAACCAATCCTGACTATTATTTTCTGGGCGCTGCTAGTGGCTTTTTTTAGCTGGGACTGGGCGATTTCCACCCCCGTTGATCTACGCATGGAGCCCCCGCTAATCGCCGCCGGATCAGGCCAAGCCCCCACTGGCGGCCACTGCGCGTCGACCTACTGACTACCTTTCGGTCAGCGCCGAATCACAGGCCGACGTTGTCGTGATTCAGCACACGCTCGGCGCGATAGCTCGAACGCACCAACGGGCCCGAGACCACTTCAAGAAAGCCCTTGGCCAGGGCCAATTCGCGGTAGGCTTTGAATTGTTCCGGCGTCACAAAGCGTTGAACGGGCAAGTGATTTTGAGTGGGGCGCATATACTGCCCCATTGTCACTACATCAACGCCCACGGCGCGAATATCGTCCAGCGTGCGATCGATTTCTTCATCGGTTTCGCCCAAACCAAGCATCATGCTGGTTTTGGTGTGCGTTTTAGGCGCGTACCCTTTTGCAAATTCAAGCACATTCAATGTTTTCCGATAACCGGCGCGCACATCGCGCACAACGTGAGTCAAGCGTTCGACCGTTTCAATATTCTGGGCGAAAGTAATCAGGCCCGCATCAAGCACCTTGACCACCGATTTCACGTTGCCGTCGAAATCGGGGGTAAGCGCTTCAACCGCGGTCTGTGGCGAACGCGCGTGAATGGCGCGCACGCATGCCGCGTAATGAGACGCGCCGCCATCGAACAAGTCGTCGCGATCCACCGAGGTGAGCACCACGTATTTCAGATTCATCAGGGCCACCGCGTCGGCGACGTTTTCAGGCTCTTTTTTGTCGAGCCAGCCATGCGGGTTGCCGGTGCTAACCGAGCAGAATTTGCAGGCGCGCGTGCATACCGACCCCATCAGCATCAGTGTCGCGGTGCCGCGACCCCAGCATTCAGCAATATTGGGGCACTTGGATTCGGCGCAAACGGTATTCAGCTTGTGGGTTTTAACGATATTGCGCACGTTTTCGTAGGCCGCGCCCGCCGGCAGACGAACGCGTAGCCACGCTGGCTTCGGGCCAATATCGGGCACATCGCTTTTGGCATTCGGACGAATGCCGTCCTTAACCGCCCGGGTGCCTTGTGGGCTAACAAATTTGCTGCCGGGCTTGGGGCGGGAAACGACGGCCTCGTCGGACGGAAGTCTGAACTTTACAGTGGGTTGCGCGAGGGTTGCGTCGTTAGACATGAATTAGTTCGACCTTACGAGAAAACGCCGTGGCGCAATAACCATTGTTTACGCTTCAGCCACGATATATTTGTGAAGCAGCTTCGCGTCTGATAATAACACGCGGGCAGCCAAAACAACTGGCGCTTGACCCTGTCAAGCGCCTGGATATAAGGCTCTGGCGGCCGCAGTCAAATCGCTTCCTGACCAGTCAAAAATGAGTGCAACAAGCCTTTGGCCAGCTCGACGTGATCGTCGCGCACCATCAATGTCTGCTCGTTGAGGCTACTGGTCATGGAGCCTGGATACATTGTGCTGAACGCTCCGCCGCGCATAAAAAATGAGACGCCATAGGCGTGCAGCAGCGACGCAATGACCGCCGCCTCGGATTCGGATTTCGGAGTATATAAAGGCACCACAATCACCCCCTCGAGCAATCACTCTTTTTCAGCAAGACGCCCTTTCAGCCAATGCCCAAGTTTCGCCGCCTTGGTGCTCAGGTATTTTTCGTTATAAGGATTCCTGTTCACCTGCAACGAAATACGCTCGGTGATTCGCAGACCCAGTTGCTCCAGCGCCCGTACCTTCCTGGGGTTGTTAGTCATCAACCGAAGCTGCGCGATATTAAAGTAATCCAGCATTGGCTTGCACAAATCGTAGTGGCGCAGGTCGGCGGCAAAACCCAATCTTTCGTTAGCCTCGACCGTATCGGCGCCCTGATCTTGCAGCTCGTATGCGCGAATTTTGTTCACCAGCCCAATCCCACGACCTTCCTGACGCAAATAAAGCAAGATGCCACGCCCCTCCACGGCAATGCGTTTCAGCGCTGTTTCAAGCTGCGCTCCGCAATCGCAACGCTGACTAAACAGGGCATCGCCCGTCAAGCACTCGGAATGGACACGAGCAAGCACCGGCGCGCCATCGCCAAACTCGCCCAATGTGAGCGCAATGTGCTCTTTGTCTGTCGCTGGATCAACAAACGCATGAATCCGAAAAATAGCCCACGGGGTCGGCAACCTGGCCGACGCAATGTAGTTAATCTTGGGATCGGCCAAGGCGCCTGCGCCTGCGCCGTTCAATGGCTGCATAAGAAAGCCTTAGGAAATGAATAACACCAGATTA
>JBDTGB010000227.1:0-6969 GCA_039937635.1 Burkholderiaceae bacterium
GTGGGCGCTGCGCCCGGTCAGCTCCACCTCGTACCAGCGCTGGCCCTGAGCGCCGATAACCACGCCAATCGTGTTCGCCTCAGCCTCCAGAATAGGCCCCTGTTCAATATGCAGCTCGAAGGCAGCATGAACAGCCTCCCCGCCAACCGCGGATGGCCCGGCGTAGCCAATGCTTCGTAAAGCATCGCCTATCGACACGCCCTGAGGGTCAGTACGGGATAAACCATATTCAAGATCAAAGACACCCGCATATACGCCGGAAGCAACCATGGACGGGGCAAAGCGCGAACCTTCCTCGTTGGTCCAATTGACGACCTCAATCGGCCGCTCAGTCTGTGTGCCACTGTCATTCAACGTGCGCAACACCTCGAGCCCGGCCATTACGCCATAGATGCCATCGAACTTGCCACCGGTAGGCTGCGAGTCGACGTGGGATCCAGTCAGAACTGGAGCCAGCCTGCTGTTGCGCCCTGGACGACGAGCGAACATATTTCCCATGGCATCAATGCGCAGGGTACAGCCTGCCTCTTGCACCCAACGCCCGAACAGATCACGCGCTATGCGATCCTCTTCAGTCAGCGCCAGACGGCATACCCCGCCTTTGGGCGTGGCGCCGATCTGCGCCATGCTCATTAAAGAATCCCACAGCCGCTGGCCATTAATCCGCAATTCCCTATTCATGGTTCCTCTTTTCTTGACGTGATAACGAAAATCGCAACACCCTTGTTTACCCGCGCGAGTCCAGCACTAGTACGGTAGAAGTATCACCTACCATTATTTAGTTTCGCCAATCACCTTTCGCGATCAATACCGCATTGGTTCCGCCAAAGGCAAACGAGTTCGACATAACGGCATCAATATCGGCCGCTGGGCGCGCCTGGTTGGGCACATAATCCAGATCGCATTCGGGATCCGGCTCATCCAGATTAATCGTTGGAGGGATCACGCCTTCTTGCATCGCCAGCACGGCAAGGGCAAATTCCAGGGCCCCCGCAGCGCCGAGCAAATGTCCATGCATTGATTTGCTCGAACTTACTGGAAGACGATAGGCGTACGATCCAAATACCGCTTTAATCGCCGCCGTTTCAACCGGATCATTGGCCAGCGTACCAGTGCCATGCGCGTTCAAATACGAAATAGCGTGCGGCGCCAAGCCAGCCGATAGCAGTGCCAGTCGCATGGCTTGCGCCTGGCCTTCGACCGACGGCCGCGTCAGATGTTGTGTGTCGGTGCTCAGGCCGTAGCCAACAAGTTCGCCATACACGGGAGCCTTGCGCTCGAGCGCCCTCTCCCACTCTTCAAGCACCAGAATGGCTGCGCCTTCGCCAAGCACCATGCCGGTGCGATTTTTTGAAAACGGTTTGCATGATCCCGACGGGTTTTGTGGATCTTCCGTCGCGAGCGTGCGCAGAGCTTCCCAGGCCTTTAAAGGGCCAAAGGAAAGCGGCGCTTCCGTTCCTCCTGCAATCATGAGATCGACTTCACCCGCTTGAATACGCTTGCAGGCTTCGCCAATGGCGACTGCGGAAGACGAACAGGCTGTGCTGTAGGTAAGGTTGGGTCCCATAATGCCATGGTCGATAGCAATCCACGATGCCGCGCCGTTATTCATCGCCAGCAACACGCTGAAAGGATTGATGCGATCCTGGCAATCGCTGTACAGGGCTTTATAACTGTCATCGCAGGATTGCGCCCCGCCCATGGCGCTACCCACAAATACACCGATACGCGAAGCATCGACATCGGTCAAATCAAGGCGCGCATCAGTCACAGCCTGCCGCGTTGCAACCAGAGCAAACTGAGCGCTCCTATCAAGCATGCGAAACTTGGGTGCTTCAAAATAATGCGCGCCATCAAAATCGGCGACTGCCGCGATCCGGGTTGCCAGGCGCGGACAAAAATTATCATCCATGCGCCGAATGCCGGAATGGCCAGCACGCGCATTTGCCAGTAGCTCGGCGGCGGAGTTGCCCACCGGGGAAATAATTCCAAGGCCGCTAATCGCAACACGTTTCACAGGAACTCCGTCAAAGAATTAGTTAGGCCTGTTGCCTGATCCGAACTCCGCATTTTGCGTTTTGACGAGCTGATCGATAAAGTCCACGACATCTTGTATCGTTAATAACGATGTCTGAATCGTTGGCACATGAATATGAAACTCGTCCTCAACCTTGAATAACAATTCCATCACTCCCAGTGAATCCACACCCAGGTCTTCAAGCGCGGCCGAGGGCGCCGATCTGGTCTGCGGGATTTGGTAGTCGGCGGCTAATATGCGTTGTAGTCGATCAAGCGTGCTCATGTTTTACTCTCTCGCTATCCCATTGCAGGGTATGCAATCAACTTTACCACTCCTTCTGGCTGCATACGTCAGCAGCGACGGGTAACGCTGCAATACGGGAAATAAGGCGGCTACCAGCCGTGGCCGCATAGCTACATGCGCCAACAGCGCCGCGAGCCGAATGCGGAAAGCAAAAGTCCGGCGCCATGTCGCCGCGTACCTGCGCTGAACGATTTGTTGTCTGTTGCTGGAAGCCAACGCCGCCGCGCCCTGTTCGAGCAAAACATGGGCCAGCAACCAGGCGGACTGAATTGCCATGCTCAGGCCTTCTCCAATAATAGGGTGCGCTTCACCGGCGGCATTGCCCACCAAAAATGCACCCTGCCCGCGCCCCGATACTCTTATGCCCGGCTGCAAAGGCCCCGCGCTTAACCATGAACCCAATTGCCGGCCACTGCCGAGCATTGCGTCCACATCGCGGCAGAAAGCCCTGACATGCCTGGTGGCCGCGTCAGCCGCCTTGCCACCCGGCATGGCGCGCCGGCACTGCGCCAAGGTATCGCGGCGCATGCAAAACGCCAGTGTTATCACCGATTGCCCTCGCACCACCATACCGCCATATCCGCCTGGAAAGGAAAGCACAGGCAACAAGCCGGGTTCCAGCCCTTCCGATTCAAAATTCGCCTTGAATGCAAACAGATCTGCAGCCGACCGGAAGCGTGAGCAAGCCCCGGCAGCTTCCCAGGAACCGCTAGCCGAGATCAATACCGGCGCATCAAGCTGCCGCGTATCGCGCGTATGAACGTTCTTTATGGTGCAGGACATTTTCCCCGGCACGCCCCGCACATCGCTTGCGGACCAGGGGCAAAAGAGGATTGCGCCCACTTTTTTTGCCTGTTCCAGCAACAGAGTGTCCAGCACCTCGCGAGCGACAGCATAGCCCCACGGATGGCGCGCGCTATTGAACATTGGGAGCGGCGCGCGCAGAGTCTGATCACGAAAGTTCAACGCGACATCGCGTAGCGGAAATCCACCTAAATCCGCCAAGGCCTCTCCCACGCCCAGGGCGGCAAGTAGCGGCATATTGCTGGCTGCAATGCATTCGCCGCATACCTTTCTTCGTGGAAATTCCACTCTCTCAATAAGAGCGACCCGCCAGCCGTTGCGCGCTAATAAAATAGCCGTGGCGCTTCCCGCAGGACCGGCGCCGATGATAATGGCGTCGTAGACAACACCCATGGATCAGGTTCCCTTCCGATAGGCTACAAACGTATGGCTGAATAACCCCGCAGGACCTTCCTGTCGCACCCACTGCGACGCGCGGCGCGGCCACAGCGCGGATAGTTCTGTGTCCGAGAAACCCGCCCGCACGCTAAGCACGGCATCCTCTCTGGTCACGGCATTGGCGCCTGCCAAAAAAATGAGCCGGCTCGCCAGAAGACGAAGACGGCTTCGCCGCGGTTCGCAAGCCATGAACCAATTGCAACGTTCACCCAGCGCGGTAAACAACGCAGCAATCGTGGACGAGTCAAAATGATGAATGAACAAATTGGCAATCGCCATATCCCAGCGCTCACGCACCGATGCGGCAATCCATTCATTCACGTCCAGACAAAGCACATCCACCGTCCAGCCCAGTCGGTCGAATTCGTCTAATGTCGACGCGCCAACCACATTCTGACGATCAAGCAAAGTAAGATGCGCACCCGGCCACCGTTGGGCAAACTTTTTCGCCAGACGCAGCATCAGCGAGCCGTCACCCGCGCCAAGTTCAATGATCCGTTGCGGCCGATGATCCCGAAGGGGCGGCATCCGAACCGCATGAGCCTGCAACGCCCGCGCGATCAACCCACCCGACCCCATAAGACGATTAATACGCCGCAAATCCGCCCGCGATCGAATTGCCAGCGGGTCGGCGGGCGCCAGATGATCAAGCCGCTCGGGAGACAATCGGCGCTGCAAGCGGCTTTCGTTGACGTTGACCATGGTTCATTGGACCCTGAGCAATGCGCCGTAACAACTGAAGCCGGCGCCAAATGACGACAACCACCACGCGCCTCCGGGATTCTGGCCGTGCAATGCTTCCTGCAAGACAAAATAAACAAAAGGACTGCTTATGTTGCCATAGCAACGGAGCATGGCCGCGCTATGACGAAGGTCGTGGGGTCGAAGTTCGAATTTCTTCTGTAAAGCCAAAAGAACGTCGCGGCCGCCCGCGTGGAAAATCCAGGCCGTTATATCCTTGGCGGCAACGTGCGAGCGCCGCGATACGGTCTGGAAAACCTGATGCGCGGACTCGGCGGCCAACTGAGGAACCTGGCGCGTCAGCACATTGCGCAACATGCCCTGGCGCGTTTCAAATTGCAGCGCTTGCCGTCGCTGCGGATCGATACAGGATTCACTTTCCAACCACTCTATCCGCCTGCCTTCGTCATCGGGCTTACGCGAAAGCACGGCAGCACCCGCACCGTCGCCAAACAAACAAGCGCTGATCAACACGCCCGGATCGTCGTCAAGATACATAGCGGCGCTGCACACTTCGACGCACACTGACAACACGTGCTCGGCACTGCGCGAAGCCACCAAGGCGTTTGCCAACTGAAGATTGGGCAAGGCCGCGGCGCAGCCCTGGCCAACCAGGTCGAAAGCCTGAACATCGGCGCGTAAACCGAGCCTCTCGATGACATAACCGCTTAAACCTGGACACAGGTAACCGGTGCAGGTGCTAACTATGATGGCATCGACCTGTGCACAAGCCAGGCGCGCCTGTTGCAGTGCGTTAAGCGCGGCCTCGTGCGCCAATGCAGGCGCTGCGCGAAGGAAACGCGCATGTAACGTGTCGGGATCGATTTGGAAGATATCTTGCAGCGAATCAACGGCCAAATGGCGAGCGTCCATGCCGTTGTCGCCAGTCAGGACCGTCTCAACCACCATACGCGATCGCGACCCAAGACGCGCAGGAAAGCCAGATGTCTCGAAAGCCCGCAGGCAGTCCAATTTTGTATAGCGTTGTGCGGGCGCCGCAGTTCCCAACGCAGTTATGAACATGTGTTCCTCGTCGCGACAAACCTATGGATGTTGTGTTGACTGTACAACAGCGACAAACGCCTTGATTTTTTCGGCCGATTTAATTCCCGGACTGGTTTCCACGCCGCTACTAACGTCAACCGCATAGGGACGCACGGCTTCAATCGATGCAGCAACGGTGTGCGGCGTAAGGCCGCCCGACAAAATTAGGGGCTGACTATCTTTTGCTGATTGCACGCCGCGCAAAAGACCGGCGTCAAACACCAAACCGCTACCGCCATAGCCGGAACTATAGCTATCAAACAACCATCCAGCAGCATGGGAAAACGTACGGGCACATTCAAGCACCGCGTCGGAAGAAGCAAGCGCGGGGGCCCCCAACCTAAAGGCTCGTATATAACGACGCCCGAAGCTGGCGCAATAATCCGGTGATTCATCGCCATGGAACTGCAATAGATCAGGCCCGACCTGTTCAATCACGTCCAACACCTCGCCACGCGGCGCATTAACGAATAAAGCAACGACATCCACAAAGGCGGGAACCGCATCGCGCAATTCCCTGGCCTGGGCCAAATTTACCGCACGAGCGCTCTTGGAATAAAACACTAGGCCAACAGCATCCGCACCTGCCTGAACCGATGCATGGACATCATCGATTCGGGTAAGTCCGCAAATTTTGACTCGAACGCGTTGCTGCACAATAAACTTCCGAAAATGAGTGATTGACTACTTAAAGGGCGGCGGCTGGGTCAATTGTAGTATCGCTCGCGTCAGTATCAAAACAAGATTAAATGCGAAGCCAAGGTCTGATTCAACGTTGCCATCGGTAAAGAAAACTCCGCCGGGTATTCCACTTGCGCCAGGTACAGCCCATCGGGAGAAAACGTCGGAGCCGCTAAACGACGGTCGCGTTCAGCCAGCAGCTCTGCCGCCCACTGCGGTGCGTTTCGCCCTCGCCCAACGTACAAAATGACCCCCATTAAATTGCGGACCATATGATGCAAAAAAGCATTGGCTTGAAAAGTGAAAATAAAAAACTCGCCGCGTTGCTCGATGTGTAATGAATGCAGAGTGCGTATCGGACTGGCGGCCTGGCACTGCGATGATCGAAACGAGCTAAAATCGTGCTCGCCGATCAAAAGAAGCGCTGCTTGCCGCATCAATTGCAAATCGAGTGGATAGTGGACCCAGCCGACCCGCGCGTGGGTGATGGGCGAACGGGCCCGCGAAGTGCGCAGCACATAAACATAGGTGCGCGATAAAGCCGAAAATCGCGCATGAAAGGTATCTGGAACGGTGCACGCCCATTGCACGGCGATACTATCGGGCAATAAGGCATTAACGCCACGCACCCACGATTCAAGCCGCCTTTCCACTGACACATCGAAATGGATAACCTGCGCCAGGCCGTGCACGCCGGTGTCCGTGCGGCCCGCGCAGGTGGTGCGCACGGGCTGCGCCGCAAACTGGCGCAAGGCCGCTTCAAACGTATCTTGAACCGTGCAACGATGCGGCTGCGTTTGCCAGCCTTCCCAGTGCGTGCCGTCATAAGCAACGCCCAACGCCATGCGAGGCATGATCGGTCAGACGTCCTTTATTTCAGGCTCAACGCGAGGCTCAGCGGGAGCGGTCTGATGCAGATCGAGATTAATCTTGTCGAG
>JBDTGB010000228.1:0-3895 GCA_039937635.1 Burkholderiaceae bacterium
GGGATTTGGAGCACGGTAAAAGGTGCCCACCATGGGCGCCTTGACCACGTGCCCATCGGGCACAGCCGGCGCAGCGGGTGCCGCAGGCGCAGCGGCCACCGCGCCAACAGCAGGCGCTTGCGCCAGCGGCGCAATGGGTTGCACCGACTGAGAGAATTTAACAATCCTGACCTTGCCCTCTCCCTCGGTTATTTCAAGCTCGGCAATACCTGAGTCTGAAACCAGGTCGATCAAGGTCTTTAATTTTCGAAGGTCCATACAGATTTCCCATGGCATTGCGCTGCAAGCCAACGTGCGCAGCGAACGCTAAATTGTTAAAAAACGCCAAGGAGACGGCGTGATGCTTCAGTTATCTAATTAGCCAAAGCGTAGCGCAAGGCGGCTTCGTATCCAAATGCACCCAACCCCACAATCACCGCCTGAGCCGAGTCGGATAAATAAGAATGATGGCGGAAAGGCTCCCGCTTATGTACGTTTGACAAATGCACTTCAATGAACGGAATGGCAACAGCGGCCAAGGCGTCTCGGATTGCGACACTGGTATGAGTGTAGGCGGCCGCGTTAATAATAATGAAGTCGGTCCCGTCCTGCCACGCCGCTTGAATTCGATCGACGAGTTCGCCTTCGCGGTTGCTTTGAAAGTCATCGCAACTTGCATCACTTTGCGTCGCTATTTGACGCAAACTTGCGTTAATGTCGGCTAAAGTCTGCCGCCCATAGATTTCGGGCTCGCGGTTGCCGAGCAGATTCAAGTTGGGACCGTGTAATACCAATATGTGTTGCGCCATTGCAGAATAATTTTTACCGACAGAACGTCTTTTTACGCTAAAAAGCCGTATTTGTCCATTAAGTGGGCAGCATTTGTCTAAGACATTATACCAAGCAACACCCGTTCAAGCACCGCTGGCTTGATCTGGCCCAATACCCGATTTTGAATTTGGCCTTTTCCATCGAAAACAACCGTGAAAGGCAACCCCCCAACCTTGTTTCCCAAGGTTTGCATAAGCGGTATGCCGTCGTGCCCGGCAAGCAGCAAAGTATAGGTGATAGGCACCTTCCGAATAAACGTTTTTACGTTGCTGACGCTGTCGACCGCCAGTCCCAGGAAATGCACCGATGGGTATTTTTTATGCAGCGATTCGAGGTCGGGCATTTCCTTGACGCACGGAGGGCACCAGCTTGCCCAAAAATTAAGCACCACGGGTTTCCCCAAGCAGTTGGCCAGCGCAAACGGTTTGCCATCCAGATCGGGAAAAGCCTGATCAAACACAGGATCGGCCTGGCCGGCCCACACCGGCCGGGCTGCATCGCGCCAATTAACCGCGGCAGCGGTCACCGCCCACATCGCCGAATGGCGCAAGAAATCCCGCCGTTTCATTTTTATCTCGCACAGGTAAACAACGCTGATTAAACATGGCAGAAGGCGTCATCGGATAGATTAGCCCCCTCTTCTGACTACAATATCAATCGGAGGATCATTATGCAACTACATATACTCGGGATCTGCGGCACGTTCATGGGCGGACTCGCGCTTATCGCGCGCGCAGCGGGCCATACGGTGACGGGTTGCGACGCCGGCGTCTACCCCCCCATGAGCGCCCAACTGGAAGAACAGGGCATCAGGCTGATTGAAGGATTCAACGCCGATCAACTTGAATTAAAGCCCGATCTATTCATTATCGGCAATGTGATAACCCGCGGCAACCCTCTTATGGAAGCCATCCTCGATCGGGGACTGCCCTACACTTCGGGACCCCAATGGCTGGGGGAAAACATTTTACGCACGCAGCGCGTACTGGCGGTTGCCGGCACACACGGCAAAACCACGACCAGCTCCATGCTGGCCTGGATTCTGGACTATGCGGACAAAGCGCCGAATTTTTTAATCGGCGGTGTCGCCGCCGACCTGAAAGTGTCCGCGCGTTACCGCGCCGAACAGAATCTGTTTGTCATTGAAGCCGACGAATACGACACCGCCTTTTTCGATAAACGATCGAAATTCGTTCATTACCGTCCGCGCACGGCCATATTGAATAACCTGGAATATGATCACGCCGACATTTTTCCCGACTTGAAAGCCATCGAGACCCAATTCCATCACCTGGTGCGAACCATTCCCAGATCGGGACACATCATTCGCCCGGCCGACTCGGCGGCTCTGGACCGCGTTCTGGCCCTTGGTTGCTGGAGTTCAATTGAAACATTTGGCCCCCGCGGGCGATGGCAGGCTGTCGACAATGGCCCGGCTGACCATATCGATATCTTTCACAATTCCGTCCACGTCGGCACGATTGCCTGGCAATTGACCGGGCGCCACAACAGTATGAACGCACTGGCTGCCTTGGCAGCCGCGGAGCGCGCAGGCGTGCCGGCGTGCCAGGGTATTGCCGCGCTTTCGGCGTTTCGCGGCGTGAAGCGGCGCATGGAACTGCGCGGAACCATCAATCAAATCATGGTTTACGACGACTTCGCCCACCACCCGACCGCTATCGCCACCACGATCGACGGCTTACGCCGGAGAATCGGCAACAGGCGCATACTGGCCGTCATCGAACCTCGTTCCAACACCATGCGGCTAGGCGCGATGGCGGCCCAGCTTCCCGATGCGTTAAAGCAGGCCGATCACGTATTTTGCTTCGGCGCAACCCGCGGCAAGTACGCGCTTGGCTGGGATCCCCAACAAGTGCTGGCGCCCTTGGGAGAGCGCGCATCGTCCTTTGACAATCTGGATAAAATGGTTGACGCGATCAGCGCGACAGCGCTGCCGGGCGACTCGATTCTTGTGATGAGCAACGGCAGCTTCGGCGGCATTCATCAAACGCTGCTGGAACGTTTACAGAGCCTGAATCGTTCGCAAAGCATCGCGCAGGCAAGCCCATGATTCTGTACTTGCACGGTTTTCGCTCGTCGCCCCAGTCGCTCAAAGCCACCCTGATGGCGCGCGCCATGCGGGAACGAGGCCTTGCACAAGACTGGCTTTGCCCGCAGTTGCCCGCCAGCCCAAAACACGCGCTGGCGCTTGCCCATCGGTCGATTGAACAAGCCCAAACCAAACCTGGGTGGCAAGCGGATCGGGATCTGACTGTTATAGGATCGTCTTTAGGCGGCTATTACGCGACCTGTCTGGCGGAGCGTTGGAGGTGCCGCGCCGCTTTGCTGAATCCGGTGGTGCACGCGACCCGCGATCTGGCCACCCAGGTGGGCAGCCACACTCAGTATTACAGCAACCAGCCTTTTACTTTTTTGCCCGAATACATCGAAGAACTGGCTGACATGGCGGTTAATAAACCAAAGCATCCAGAACGCTACTTTTTGCTTGCGGCGACCGGAGATGAACTGCTGGATTGGCGCGAAATGGCTGACTGGTTCGCCGGCTGCCAGCAACAGATCATTGAAGGCGGCGACCATGGAATCTCGGACTTTGCGCGCTGGCTGCCCAAAGTCATGGAATTTGCCCTTGCGCGCGCATAACCCTTTTTTACCCCCACACGCACATCAGCGTGCTTTGACGGATGACTATGTACGTTCTCTACGAAGATAGTGGAAATTTCAAAGCGGAAAAAATATTTTCGCAAAGCGACTCAACCATGCAGGTTGAGTCCGAGTCTGGCAAACGCAGCAAAATAAAAAATGCCAGCACACTGTTCAGCTTCGATCAACCGGGGCCGGTCGATCTATTGGAGCAGGCGCGGGCGCTCGCTTCAAGCTTCGAGATCGATTTTTTATGGGAATGCGCGCCTGGCGAAGATTTCGACGCGGCCGAATTTGCCAACGAATATTTCGGACACAAACCGAGCGCAGTCGAAAAAGCGGCGTTGATTTTCGCCCTGAACAGCGCGCCAGCTTACTTCCACCGGCGCGGCAAAGGGCATTACAAGCCCGCCCCGCCCGACAT
>JBDTGB010000229.1:0-6192 GCA_039937635.1 Burkholderiaceae bacterium
ATCATGTAACAATCATACGCGATGAACGCAAGCTCGCCTGCGATTTGGCCGGCAGCTTTTTACGAGAACCATCGCAGAAAGGCGGCGGCGGTTATTGCGGTAATACCCAGTGCGGCCAGCGCTCGCCATGTGACGGCGGCGCGACGATCGCTATACCGGTCGCGCGCGCGCAGCGACACCGCGATAAGCACCACAGCCGTAATCGCGCAGGCCATCTTGATCAACAGCGCTGCCACCGCAATGCCATGGATATCGGGCAACTGCCCGTAAGAATAGAAACTGACGATTCCGAACAAGGCGCCGCTGGCGATCTGCACGGCCCAGCCTGACAATGTCAACCACAGCGCGCCGCGTTCGCGTCTGGATTGGCTCACGATAAGGACATATAGCGGCCCTGCAACCACGGTTACCGCGCCGAAATTGTGCGCAACCTGGGTTAACGCATAAGCAAGGTTTTGCAGATCCATGCCCGCTACTCGACGGTAACGTTAACGCAACGCTGAAGGCCGGTGGGAACGTGGGCTTTGTTTACTACTTTGACGCAGATAGCGTGCTTTCCCGAAGATAGTGAGTCGAACGTATAGCTACCCTTGAGCTGGCGCAGGATATCCACTTCTTTGTCATCCACATAGACGTGCACATGGTCGCCCCTAGGGCCGGGCACGATGTCGTAGACAATTTTATTTTTATCCTTGGCGTTGAGCGTCGCGCCATCCTTCGGTGAAATGATCGTAACGGAACCCTCGGCGGCCAGACAGGCTGGTGGCAACAATGCCGATCCCAGGAGAGTGAGGGCGATAAGCAGAGTGACTGCGGGCATATGGATCATGAAACCTCCAGGTTTGTTTGTGGCACAGACCAGCCGACTATAGCTTGCAGCATAGTCCGCGCCCGTTTTTAACGTCAAGTTTTGTGAAGATTTGCTTGTTTTGTTGCAGCGTAGGACAGGTTACTTGATAGAATCATAGGCGGATAATGTATCCGACACAGTTAGCCGGCGAAGCTCGTGAAAATAGTTGAAACGCGCCTTCTCAGGGGCCCTAATATCTATGCAACGTGGCCGTGCATAAAGACTATTGTTGACCTCGATTGCATGGATCAAGCCTCGCCCGGCGATTTGACTGAGCTTGCGCAACGGCTATGCTCACTCTTGCCATCATTGCGGACCCGTTACCGGTGGCCGGCAAGTGGGGCTGACATGGCGCATATCATTGAACACGTGTTGCTGGAATTGCAATGCATCGCGGGTAGTCAAGTTGATTATGGTTGCGCGCAAAAGCTGAATGGCGCCCCGCGCCGTTGCCAGGTCGTATGCGCTTATCGGATCGAGGTCTTGATCGGGCCCGCGATGGAAACGACCTTGCGGCTGATCGACGCTGTGGCACGCAAAGAAAGCCCCGATCTTCAAGCTTTGCTCGATCCGTTGCGCCGACTGGCGCGGCAGGACGGCGTGGGCCGGAATTCTTGCTCAATCTTAAGCGCGGCCCGCTCGCGCGGCATTGCCGTTGTGCGGCCGACCGATGATCCCAGCCAGTTTCAGTTAGGTCAGGGCGCAAGACAACGTTCGATCGGGGCGATAATTTCCGCCGGATCCAGTCAATTTATCAGGGGAAAGGCGTTTGTGGACGCGCTGTTTCCTCTCAATGATGACGGGCGCATTCCCGTCATTGCGGTGACTGGCACGAACGGTAAAACGACTACGTCGCTTTTGATCGCCAGCGCTTTTCGCGCAGCGGGGAAAATCGCTGGTTTGGCGACGACTCAGGGTGTGTTCATTGATGGGGAATGCATTGAAGAGGGCGATTGCTCGGGGTACTGGTCGGCGCAAACGGTCCTTGCCTCGCCCAAGGTCGAAGCGGCTGTTCTTGAGGTCGCGCGCGGCGGTATTTTAAAGCGTGGCCTGGGCGTTGATCTTTGCGATGTGGCGGTTGTTCTGAATGTGACGACGGACCATCTGGGGCAGGACGGAGTTGAAACTGTCGAAGAATTGGCGCGGGTTAAAGGCGTTGTCGCGCAATCGGCGCGTTACGCGGTGGTGCTTAATGCTGAAGACAGGCACTGCGTTGCCATGGCATTGCAGGCGCGGCCCGGCGTGGAAGTCATTTACTTTTCGTGCGATCCGGATAACGCTGTGTTGAAGGCGCACCTGAAGCAAGGTGGACGCGCCGTGTGCTTGGTTGATGGCAACGTAACGTTGGCGCAGCCCGTTGGATTGCACACGTTTTTCCGATCCGACAGTCTGGCGGTCACTTTGTACGGGCGCGCGCGGCACAACGTGGCCAATACTCTGGCCGCGATTGCGGCGCTTGTCGCCCAAGGAACATGCGCCTATAAGGACATCGTCACGGGTATTGAGCAGTTTCGTTGCAGCACGGTGTTGAACCCCCTGAGGCTGAATTTTTTCAAGGTTGGCGATGTCACCGTGCTGCTTGATTATGCGCACAATCCGGCGGCCTACAAGGCTATACTCGACACAGCTGACACGATGGGGTTTCACCGCATTGTCGGCGTGATTACCGCGCCAGATGATCGCCGCGACGCCGATTTGCAACAAATTGCCCGGATTTGCGCCGCTAAGCTTGATGAAATGGTCGTCTACGAAATCGATGAATTACGCGATCGCGCCCTAGGCGAAACCGCGCAACTTTTGTTCGAAAGCGGCCTGGCGGCTGCGCATGGAAGAATCCCGGTGCATAAGGAAATCGGCGTGCGTCAGGCGATTTGGAAGGGTTTTCAGCAGTGCGCCGACGGCGATTTGCTGCTGATTGGCGGTGCCACCCAGGTGCAGGATTTGAAGCTATCCCTGGCGCAGTCGCCCCAGGCGTCCCGCCTGTTGCAGGAGCTGGACATTGACTCGGGCATGATGTTTGCGTCGTCACCGTGATGCCACGTCTGACGTAACCTTGCGCCATATTTCGAAGTGTTTTAACACCGTTGTTCTCCAAATGTTTCATTCGTTTGGCGGATTGACCCCTTTCTGCCCGCGAGTTCGAATACTTCAAGGAGTCCGAACTCGGAAAAGGTTATTGGAAAAAGAAACGAAACCGGGGCAGCGCTGTTCCGCTGCGTTTGAAATGTCGAGAATCGAAATGGAAAGCATGGGAAATACGGTCCTGGTTCCTTCATGTACAGAGGCAAGGCAGATTTACTTCGGCCTTTTGTGCGACGAGCCCGATGAGCTTGTCGTAGAGCGTTCGCGCTCGTATTTAGTTGAACTGTTGCAATCGGCAGCCCGAAATGAGGCTGACTTGCCGCAAAGCCTGGATGGCCTTGCCGCTTGGAGCACATCCAATGCCGTGCATGCCGGAGCGCAGTACCGCCAATACCTGGATGAGCGCAAATCGGGTGGCGCCAGGCGTTATTTTGGCACTAAGTCCCATGCTTTATATTTTTTAAGATCTGTGGCGCCGACCAAGTTGGTCGATGGTGCCTGGCTATACGGTTTGCTCAGCCACTGGGGCGATACGCGCTTTTCGCCGCTGATTCAAACTTATCTTGAAGAGCTGGGCCGAGGGCTTCCTGACAAAAACCACGTCCTGATTTATAAAAAACTGCTTGCCGCACACGGTTGCGGGCAGTGGGACACATTAAGCGACGCCCATTTTGTGCAAGGAACAATACAGTTGGCGCTGGCGCGACATGCTGCCAACTTTTTACCGGAAGTCATTGGGTTTAACCTGGGCTATGAACAGTTGCCTTTGCATCTGCTGATTTGCGCTTATGAGTTAAACGAACTGGGCATTGATCCGTATTATTTCACACTGCATATCGGTGTTGATAATGTGGTTTCGGGGCACGGAGCCAAGGCGATACAGGGCTTGTTTGACGCATTGCCCCATATTGCGGACAAAAAAGCCTTTTATCAGCGCGTCGTTAACGGTTATAAGCTGAATTCGATGGGTGTAGGTACTAATTCGGTTATAGAGCAGTTCGATTTGTACAAAGAATTGTTGTCGATTCTTGCCGCCAGATGCTGCGTGGGAGCGCAACTGCATTCCGACTATGGCCGGATCGCCGGCAAGTCAGTCAATCAGTGGCTGTCCGATCCCGCCCAGCTTCCCGCCTTCCTGGATAGTCTGCAGCAGACTGGCTGGATCAAGCGTCATCAGGCCCCAGAGCGCAGTCGCTTCTGGAACTTGATTCAGGGCGAGCACGCGGAAATGTTCGGTGTATTCAATGCCTACGAAAGACAGGTAGTCTCCGACTGGATTGCTGGCGACAGTGTCGAGGGCCAGACGCGGCAGCCGTTAAGCTACAAGGACAAACGGTGTTTGTTCAACGTGTTGTCAACCTGCAAAGATTCTTCATATGTGGGTGAAGGCTTGGAATCGTTCGACGATTTCAACATGGAATTGCGTTTGCTGGAAAACAAGTTGGGTGATCTGTCCGACAAGGATGCCACGATGGCAACGTTGGTTAAACTTATGTCGCCGGTGCATCACCACACCGATGTCGGTTTGATGGCCACTCGAGTTTTCACGCGCTTGCTTGATAATGGATAAACTTGAGCGCCAAGATATTGCAATGGTGCAGTTGGGCAGGTTTCTGAAAAATAGTGGCTATTGCTTTACAACCGTAACACCGAAAACACATGCGCTTGTGAATGGTCGGGCCGGCAATGAATGGGCATGCGACCTGGAAGGGATTTTCGGTTGGAATCGCCCGTTTCAGGCGCAATCGGCGCCGATTGAAATCCTGGATCTCATGCATGCGGCTGGCGTGGCGCAATCGCACGGCGATGGCTGGCGCAGCATGGTGCGCGCTTCAACGTTAAACGGGAACCTGTATTTCCATTCGTCTTATCCAACGACTGAAACGGACGCCGTTTTCTTCGGACCGGACACCTATCGGTTTGTGAGCGCAATTGATCACTATCTGATGACCGGCCGCACGGTGCATCGCGCTGTTGACATTGGCTGCGGCGCGGGGCCAGGTACCGTAGCCGTCGCATTGCGCCAGCCGTGGGCGGAGGTGTCGGCGGTTGACATCAATGACGCCGCCTTGCGTCTGGCCCGGATCAACGCAACCTTGGCGGGCGTGGACAATATCAGGGTGCTCTATAGCGATTTGCTGCGCAATGTCCCTGGCGAGTTTGATCTTATTGTTGCCAATCCGCCGTATTTGAACGACTCGGCACGCAGGGCCTATCGACATGGCGGCGGCCCATTGGGCGCTGGATTGTCGCTGGCGATTGTCGATGCGGCGCTGCAACACTTAAGCCCGGGCGGCGCCTTGTTATTATATAGTGGTGCGGCTATTGTCCAAGGCGTGGATGCTTTTCGTCTGGCGGTGGAACAAAAACTTCGCGTGGCAAAATTTCAGTGGCAATATCGGGAAATTGACCCGGACGTATTCGGCGAGGAATTACTTTGTCCAGCTTACGCTGGCGCCGACCGCATTGCGGCAGTGCTGCTTACCGCGAGCCGCGCTACCGTATCGTAAGAGTGCATAATTGAGCTGCATGGCAATAGCCGGAGGTGGTGTAGTGAATTCCAAGTCAATGAAGGTGCCCGGTCCCGATCACCCGATTACGATCAAGGCCAATTCGTTGCGCGTGGTGGTGTCCGCCGGCGGTCGTGTTGTCGCGGATACGCGCGAAGCGCTCACGCTGCAAGAGGCCGGTTATTCAGCGGTTAACTACATACCGCGCGAAGACGTTGATATGTCGCTTTTTACACGCTCGGATCGCAGCACCTACTGCCCTTACAAGGGCGATTGCGTCTATTACAGCATTGCGTCGGGCGGCGAACGCTCGGTGAACGCCGCGTGGTCGTACGAGTACCCGCATGCGACAGTCGCCGCGATCAAGGGTTGTCTCGCGTTTTATCCCGATCGGGTTGATGCGATCGACGAGCGCGCCGCAGATTGATGGTAATTTGTCAACGCATTGATTGAATGCGAATATTTAACTATCGTTATTCGGGAGCAAAGAAATGTCCACGGTACAGGAAGTGAAATCAGATATCGACCTTAGCGACGGACGGGTTTCCATTTATCAACCGGAGCAACCGGACCGGATTTTCCCTTCCATCCCCACGTTTTCAAATTACGCGGACGAGCGTCGGCATATCAAGGAACGGCTCGTCGCCGCGTGTCGCGCTTTTGCGCTGAACGGGCTTGATTACGGGTTCGCCGGGCATCTTACGGTTCGCGATCCGGAAAAACCTGGTTTGTATTGGACCAACCCGATGG
>JBDTGB010000230.1:0-2858 GCA_039937635.1 Burkholderiaceae bacterium
GATCGACGTCGCGGCCGGGCTCATTTTTCGACCCGACGGCAAGATGTTGTTGGCCGAGCGCCCGACTGACAAACCCTGGGCCGGCTGGTGGGAGTTGCCCGGCGGCAAAATCGAACCGGGCGAAACGGTGCTGCAAGCGCTGTCGCGTGAGCTTAAAGAAGAATTGAACATTGACGTGACGGCCGCTACTCCATGGGTCACCTACACCCACGACTACGAAAAACGGTGGGTAAGGCTGGCCTTTTGCCGCGTGACCGGATGGGATGGGACGGCCATCGGGGCCGAAGGGCAAAAATTGATGTGGGTAAATCCCAATGAGCCCGTCACCGTGGGACCGCTTTTACCGGCCACCGAACCACCAATGCGCTGGATAAAAATACCCGAACGCTATTTACTGTCGTCAATCCAAAATCAGACCCATTTACCCGTCTTCCTGGAAAAGCTTGCGCAATTCCTGAAAAACAAACCGGCGCTGGTGCAGTTTCGCGAGCCCGAATGGACGGCCAACGCTTCCACGGACGAAGTTCATGCTGGCTTCATCCAGGTCCTCGAGCTTTGCCGCAAGATGGGCGCGCGCTGCCTGATCAATAGCTGCCACCCCGAACAGTGGTGGCCGCAAGCGGAAGGCGTGCATTTTCGAGCGGCGGATGCACACAAAATCAACAGCAACAAAGCCACCGGCCGCTTGACGGGCGCATCAGCCCACACCGCCGACGAGCTTGCACAAGCCCGCGCCCAGGGCGCCGACTTTGCAGTGCTGGGCCACGTGCTGGCAACGCCTTCGCACACTGATGAACCGCCATTGGGCTGGGCGCGGTTTGCGGAACTAAACCGCAATGCGGGCCTGCCTGTTTTCGCGATTGGCGGGCAATCGAACGACACCCTGTCGCAAGCCAAGCAATACGGCGCGCACGGCATTGCCGGCATTCGCTACTTATAGTGCCAACCCCCTCCCAGGGCCGCTATCAACTGCACGCTAGCCACCAGACGATTGGCGGTTAGCGTAATGGCAGCGCTTTCCGCGTTTAGTGCCGTGGCCTGGATCTGCACCACGCCCAGGTAATCGATCAAACCTGCTTCATATTGATTTTGCGTCAAACGCAATGATTCGCGCGCGGATGCCAATGCGATGGCCTGTGTGGCCTGCTGCTGCCCCATCACGCGCAGTTGAACCAAAAAATCCTCAACTTCGCGCAATGCCGTCAACACAGTCAGACGATAAGTCGCCGCCTGCGCATCGTAAGCGGCGCGCGTTTGCTCAACCTTGGAGCGCCGCGCGCCTCCATCGAAAATGGTCAAAGCCAAAGCGGGCCCCAAAGACCAGAACCGCGCTGGCGCTGTGAGCCATTGCGCCCACTGGCCGCTGCTGTAACCTCCCTGAGCACTTAAGGTCAGGTCCGGAAACCAAGCCGCTTGAGCCACGCCGATATTGGCATTCGCCTCGGCGGTGCGCCGTTCGGCCGCCGCCACGTCGGGACGCCGCTCAAGCAGTTGCGACGGCAACGCCACCGGAATGTCCGGCACAACCCCAATCTTCAGAGTCTGGCCCACGCTCAGATTCGATGGGGCCTCGCCTACCAAAACCGCGATCGCGTGCTCGAACTGCGCGCGCTGCCAGCGCAAGGCTATAAGCTGCGCCCGCGTATTCTCAAGCTGGGTGCGCGCCACCGCCACATCGGCTTGCGCCGAAACGCCAGCCCGGTAGCGATTCTGGGTTAGAAGCAAAGAGCGCTCGTACGCCGTTACGGTTTCATCCAGCAAACGAGCCTGGGCGTCGACCGCCCGAAGCTGGAAATACGTTTGCGCTAACGTTGACTGCATGCTTAATCGAGTCGACGCAACATCGGCGGCACTTGCCGTCAACTCGGCCCGGCTTGATTCAACCGAGCGTCGAACTTTGCCCCACAGATCAGGCTCCCAACCGACGCTGCCGCTCAATGTGTATTGATTAAAAATAGTGCCAGATCCCGAGCCAGAACTAATTGTGCCGCGACCGCCAAGGTCGCCGCTTCCCGATCGAATCGCCGAAGCGTTCGCGCCGACCACGGGAAAGTAGGCCGAACGCGCCGTTCCAACCAGCGCCTGCGCCTCGCGATATTTAGCCTCGGTCTGCGCAATGTTCAGATTCGACCGCAGCAACGCGTCCATAAACCCGTCAAGCACTGGATCGTTGTAGGTTTTCCACCAGTCGCCGCGCAATTCCGCGTCGCCCGGCTGCGCAAGCTTCCAGCCCTGGGCTTCTTTATAACTTTGGCCCACGGCAACATCGGGCCGCTGATAATCGGGCCCGATCGCACAGGCGGCCAGCAATAACAAAAACCCGGAAATCGCTGCGCGCATAAGGCCGCGAACCCCCAAAACCGTCATATCAGATACCCATATTTTTAAATGGATGAATTTGGAACAAGCCTGGTTTCCCGACCCCGCTTACGGTTCGCCCATAGACGGAATCGATCCAGATATAAATAAACGACCGGCGTGGTGTACAAGGTCAGCATCTGGCTCAGAATAAGGCCGCCAACAATAGTCAGGCCCAGCGGCTGACGCAATTCAACGCCCGCACCGGTGGCCAGCACCAATGGCAGGGCTCCAAACAGGGCGGACGCCGTTGTCATCATGATGGGTCGAAAACGCGCCAGGCAGGCCTGATAGATGGCATCGCGCGAGGACAGATTATGCTTGCGCTCGGCCTGCAAGGCAAAATCGACCATCATGATGGCGTTCTTTTTAACGATACCGATCAGCAGAAAAACTCCCAGCAAGGCAATCAGCGAAAACTCTTTATGAAACAAAATCAAAGCCAGCAAGGCGCCAATCCCGGCGGAAGGCAGAGTTGAGAGAATGGTAATGGGATGCAC
>JBDTGB010000231.1:0-2797 GCA_039937635.1 Burkholderiaceae bacterium
CGCCCGCTGCTATGGTGCCCAAAAAAAGCGACTCGTTATAACCATGGCGCTCGATTTGCGGCATGGCCACAGTTCCCACCGTGGCGGCCGTTGCCACGCTGGAACCCGACGTTGCGGCAAAAAGCGCACAAGCACCAATGTTTGCATGCATTAACCCGCCCGGCAGCCACGACAACCACAAGCTCATGGCGTCGTACATGCGTCCGGCAAAACCCGCGCGCAATAATATTTCACCCAGCAAAATAAATAATGGAATCGCCACCAGCAAAAACTCATTGCTGGTGCTCCAGGCAATTTCTCCAATCGCCCGCGATAGCGGCAACATCGAAAAAAGCTGATCAGTAATCAGACCCAGCACACCCAGCGCGGCGGCAACTGGAACACTTAAGCCAATCAGAACCAAAAGCAATACAAACGTGGTCGCGATCATGCTGATTTACCCTCGACCATTCGTTTACCGGTCTCGGCCTCTTCCGCCGCTTCCTCTTGCGTTGTGCGATGACCGCAAAGGGCGCCGACCGCCGCAAGGTCGCCCGTCGCCAGCGCGACCGAGGCGCGCACAAGCATTAAAACCAGCACAATGCACATCCATACCATGCCCAGCACCCATAAGCTTTGCGGTATCCATAATGGCGTGCCCAAGGTAGTGCTGGCAGCGGCGTTGCGCACCCAGGAAGTCTGCGCAACGCCATACGCGTAATAGGTTAAATACCCCATGAACACGCCCATCATTACGACAGAACACCAATCCAGCAGGGCCATCACCCTGACCGGCAATAGCCGGTACAGAACGTCGACGCGCACATTTATGCGCTGCAGCAGTCCAAACGCCAGCGCCCACGATGTGCTGATGGCAAAGGCATAGCCTGAAAGCTCATTGGAACTGTTGGTGCTGAAATGCAGGAGTTTGCGCCCTATCACGTCAAAACAAATCAGAAAGACGCTGGCCAGCATAATCGCGCCACCGGCCCAAACGGCAGCGCGTGAAAACACCTCGGCCTTGCGCAACACAGATCCCAGCAAAGACAAACGATCGGAATGCACCATGAAAATCATCCCTATGAACGAATCATTGCTGTTTACTTATGAGCAACAATATCCAGCTTCTTTCCTATCGTTTCATTAAAGCTTTGCACGCAGTCCGCAGAGCATCGCGCGGCCCATTTAGGCACAACCGCCGTACTGGTCAGTTTTTTAAGCAGTTCCTGATCCCCCGCGCCAGGCACAACCAGCTTCATCTTGCCTTTAACACCCGCCTTGCAGGCGACCGCGCCAGTATTGCAATCGTAGCCTTCCTGGGTTTGCCGCGCGGCGTCATCCCAGATGCTATTGATCATGGTCTTCAGATTAGTCTGAATGAACGTTTGCACCTTGGGATCAAGCTTTTCCCATGCTTTCAGGTTGACAGCGTAAATGATTGGATTCCAGTTGATCGGCAATTGAAGCAGATTGGTCGACACCTCGTACCACTTGGCGGTAAAGCCCGATAACGAGCCTGTAATCGCGCAGTCCAGCACCTTGGTCTGAAGCGCGGGCACAACTTCGGCAAAAGCCATGTTCACGCTTGAGCCGCCCAGCGCTTCCACGAAATCGGCCTGAGTGCGGCTACTGGTGCGCACTTTCTTGCCCTTGAGATCGGCGAGCCCTTTAATATCGGTATTGCAAAAAACGACCTGAGCCGCATTGGTTGCAATGCCGAGCAGTTTTATATTGTCTTTTGAAAGGCGTTTGGCATAGACCGGCTCGAACGCGTCGGTGATCATGCGTTCAGTCTTGGCGTCGGGCGCCGTGCCGGCCAAATCCACGGCTTCATTGATCGGGTTGTCGCTGGCAAAATACGACAAGGTCGCCGTCCCGAATTCGATTACCCCCTGCGACATCAAGCGCAAAATCTCGGGTCCTTTCAGGCCCATTTCGTCAAAGCTTTTGATGTCGGCCGTGACCCGCCCGTTTGACAGCTTGGGAACCGTTTGCGTCCAAAATGGTTTTTCGAACTGCGTGTAAGCCGGAACATTGCTAAGGTAGCCAACCACCTTCACGTGGGTCTTTGGCAGCTCTTGGGCTGATGCGGCGCTAGTTAACAGAAAGGCGGCAAGTGCGGCAAGAATAAGGCGCTTCTTCATGGGTAAGGCTCCCTTGAGGTAGTGGAACTTGATTCAGCTAATCCAGCGATTTGTCGCAAAAGAATAGCATGACAAAGAAGGCGACAGCTAAAAATGTAGCGCAACATGAAAGATGAAATGTCCGGCGATCCGCGGCAAGGCTTGTCCAAGGAGCCCGTGAAGCAGACGGTAAATAAAACACGTGTGCAACATAGCAACATTCTTGTATTGTAGTCACATTGAGACTACAATACAGTTCTGGAAATCGTTTCAAGGAAAGCAGCCATGAGCACCGCCGATACTTATGTTCGTGCCCGCATTGACGCCAGCACAAAAAAACGCGCCGCCGATGCGCTCGAAGCAATGGGACTGACCCTCTCGGATGCCATTCGCTTGCTGTTGCTGCGCGTAGCCGATGAGCGCCGTTTGCCCTTCGATGTGAAGGCGCCCAATGCCACTACCCGCAGGGCCATTGCCGAGCTTGAGGCGGGGAGGGGCAAGCGGTTCGGTTAAGCAACGCCATAACCCGAGATACATCTCTTAAGGAAAAAACGAACATGTCCAGGGAACGACTATTGCAGCAGCGGATTACCAGCCGCTTGATCGTTGAGCGGGAAGGCGGAACCGGTTGGATCACATTTAATGATCCAGCAAAACATAACGCCGTCTCATTTGATATGTGGGCCGCGATACCC
>JBDTGB010000232.1:0-2552 GCA_039937635.1 Burkholderiaceae bacterium
ACAAGCCCCAGACAAAGAGGAAGACAAGCAGCAAGGCGAACCATAGCAAAGGGCGGGAGGCTTTTGGATGCATGATTAGACTCGCTCGCTGGATCGCTCCGCGATCAGGCCTGATGGCTTCCAGGCCAGTAGCATGATGACAACGGCGAAGGCGAAAACATCTTTGTAGGCGCTGGCTATGCCGGGGCCGATCAGGGGCAGCACGATTGTGCCGATGGTTTGCAGGGCGGCGAAGAGAAACCCGCCAAGGGTGGCGCCGTACAGGTTGGTCAGTCCTCCCAGGACGGCGGCCGAAAAACCGATGATTCCCAGCAGCAGACCCATGTTGAAATTGATCTCGCTGTAATACAGTCCGGTCATGGTTCCGGCGATGGCGGCCAGCGCCGATCCCAAGCCGAAAGTCAGCAGTACGATCCATTGGAAATCGATGCCCATGACGCGTGCCGTATCGCTATCTTGGGCCACAGCGCGAATCGCCAGGCCCAGTTTGGTTCGTGTGATAAGAAGGTGCACCGCAAGAATCGTGATGAATCCCGCCGCCAGCAAAATGGCGCTGTCGGCGCGTATGGAAAACGCGCCAAGGTGCAGGGTCTCGGTTGGCAACAGCCGTGGAAAGGGTTGCGAATTGGACCCGTCGGGGTAAAAAAGCCTGATGAGTTCGCGTAAAACCAGCCCCAGCATTAAAGTCAGAAGCAGGGTGTTCAAAGGCGGTGCATTTTTAAGCGGAAGAACCAGAAATTTGGCGACCAATGCCCCCACCACCGCGATGACAAGCACAGAAATGACCAGCATGATGACAAGCTGCACCCAGGGACTGGAGACTCCAATGGCGTCCAGTCCCAGATATGTCGCCAAGGCCGCGAACGCACCCAGCATCAGGATATCGCCGTGCGCGAATTGAATGACGTCCAGGACGCCGAAAAAGAGACTGAAACCGACCGCGACGATCGCATAGATCATCCCGAGCATGAGTCCGTTCACCAGATACTGGCTAAAAATTTCCATGCTCATGGATGATCCCTTTTAGTCTGCGATGGGCGGTTTATTGATGACCTTTCAGTTTGCGTTTGCCGCTCGCGTACTCGCTGTCTTCCCACACGACCCATTTTCCATCCTGGACCACGTAAGCCGACACCAGAGGGACAATGTTTTGGCCATGGTCGTCGAAAGTGACCGGCCCGATGACGGTGTCCACGTCTTTGGTCTTGTTCAGTTCAGCCAGAACTTTTTTGCGGTCCGGTCCCACTTTTTCGACGGCATTCAGAATTAAACCCATGGCCGCATAGGCGAAAGGACCATAAGCGTCGGGCGGCTGTGCGTAGTTCTGCTTTTGATAGTCGGCTGAGAACTCTTTGCCGTGAGACAGTTTTTCAAGCGGCGCCCCTTCAAGAAACGCGAGCGAGCCTTCGGCCAGCTTGTCGCCCAAACCCTTGATGTAGGCCTCCGACTTGATGCCCGACGTCCCTTCCATTTGCGCATTGATGCCAAGCTTGTCCATTTGCGAGCGCACGCGTATGCCGAATGGAGTCACGCCTCCGACGAAAACGACTTCAGGATTAAGTTCTTTGGTTTTCGTCAGTTCGGCGGTGAAGTCCTGCTGATCGGGCGTTACGCCGAACTCGGCAAGGATTTTGCCGCCGCGTTTTGCGAGCGATTCGGAAAAATACTTGTAATGGCCTTTACCGTAGTCGGTCGTGTCGTGGATGACCACCCATGTTTTGTATCCTTGCTTGGTCATGAACTCGGCGGCGGTTTCTTCTTGATTAATCATCGTGCCATTGACGCGATGCACTTCCTTGAATTTTTGCCCGTAAGTGATCTCGGGCAGCACCGCGCCCCAGACGATGATGGGCAGTCCAAAGCGATGATATACATTGATGGCGCTGATGGCGGTCGAGGAACAATAGTTGGTGACGCCGGCAATAATGGATTTGTCGGAGGCCGCTTGAGTCGCCACCTGAACCGCCACGTTGGGTTTGCACTCGTCGTCCAGCGCGGTCATTTCATAATGATATTTGCTTTTTGGATTTTCGTTGTGCTGGCGTACGGCTAAATCCGCCGAATTGCGTCCGCCCAGTCCGATTGAAGAGGAACCCCCGGTTAGTGGTCCGATAAAAACAATTTTGACGGTGTCTTTGGCTTGCGCGCCCGGTGCGGCCAGCATGGCCAGGGTTAGCGCGCTTAGACCAAGCATGCGGTGAAACGATTGAATTTTCATAGTGTCCCTCCTCGTTGAATGACGGCGCTTTAAATAGGCGCCCCAGTGTTTGATCTTAGGGTCCGGCACTCATTTTTATGCCGACTGTTTATTGCCTGCCGTCTTTGGACTAAACGCGTTGTATGCCTCTGCTGACCATATGTCAAGCCCTGTACCTTTAAATACTGTGCTGCGAGGCTTGTGCATGCAAGCCTCGCAGGGCAGCCTACATGCCATTATAGACAGGGCCTTCGCCGCCCTGCGGCGCCACCCAGACGATGTTTTGCGTTGGATCTTTAATGTCGCAGGTCTTGCAATGTACGCAATTTTGCGCGTTGATTTGCAGCCGATCTTC
>JBDTGB010000233.1:0-6459 GCA_039937635.1 Burkholderiaceae bacterium
CGTCACGCAGGAACGCGTCCCAAGCGGCGAAACCATTGATGTGCAAGCTAAAGAAAAATCCGACACCTGACTTTTGCGATTCGTTCCTTACGATGCCCCGTCTTCTTTTTAAGCGAATTAATCCCTAATGTTTAATGTCAGCTTTAGCGAACTGCTCATGATCGGCGTCATTGCGCTGATCGTGATCGGCCCTGAACGGTTGCCGAAAGTGGCGCGCACCATCGGTCATCTGGTGGGGCGCGCGCAACGCTATGTCAGCGACGTGAAATCCGACATTCAGCGCGAGATGGACATAGACGATATCGGCAGTCTGAAGGGGCAACTTGAAGACGCTGCCCGGTCCATCAAGGAAACGGTGCAAAACACCGCTGGCGAGTTACGCAAACCGATGGACGAGGCCCAGGCGGCGCTCAAAGATGCCGGCGAAACGCTTAAAGAAACCAGCGAATCGCTCAAGGCATCGGTCGCGAACACCGGCGTCTCGACCGAACAACCAGCCGAACATCCGGCCGAGCCCGCGCCGGAAGCTTTGGCAGCGCCACCGCCCGAGCCCGAGCACGCGATCAAGCCGCCCGCGGGGACGACGACGTGACCCAGGACGCCTCCCCCGAAGTTAATTCACAAGACACCTTTATCTCGCACCTGGTCGAACTGCGCACGCGGCTGCTGCGCGCCGTGTCGGCAGTGCTGATCATTTTTGTCGTCCTATTTCTTTATCCCGGCGCCTCCAAAATCTACGACTTGCTGGCGCAGCCGATGCTTGCCGCGCTGCCCACCGGAACACGAATGATCGCAACCGGCGTCATTACACCGTTCATGGTGCCTCTCAAGGTCACGCTAATGGCGGCGTTTGTGCTGGCCTTGCCTGTTGTGCTGTACGAGGCATGGGCCTTTGTGGCGCCTGGACTGTACAAGCACGAAAAACGCCTGGCAATACCGCTGATCCTTTCCAGCACGTTCCTATTTTTACTGGGCATGGCGTTTTGTTATTTTGTCGTGTTTCGCACCGTATTCCATTTCATTGCCAACTTCGCGCCGCAATCGATCACACCCGCTCCTGACATAGAAGCCTACCTGAACTTTGTCATGACCATGTTCGTCGCGTTCGGGGTTACGTTCGAAGTTCCGATTGTTGTTATCCTGCTGGTGAAAAGCGGGATCGTCACCGTCGAGAAACTAAGGTCTGTGCGCGGTTATGTGATTGTGGGGGCGTTCGTTATGGCGGCCGTTGTTACCCCGCCCGATGTGCTTAGCCAGTTCATGCTGGCGCTTCCAATTTGTGTGCTGTTCGAAATGGGGGTGCTGGTCGCCAGCATGCTTAAAAAGCACGAAACCCCCGTGAAAGACGAAGAAGACCCCTCGAACGAGGTTGCGCCGCCCGCTGACTGAGCCCGCTCAGCGGCTACGAGGCGGGATGTCTGATTGGCGGGCGTCGACCGACCTCGACAGTTACGACCTGCGTTTTACCGGAGCGCGCGATAGTCAGCGCAACCTGTTGCTTGGGCGGCAGGGGTGCAATCTGATTCAAGAATTCGATCGTATCGTGCACCGCCTGACCGTTTAACTTCAAGACGATATCGCCAACGCGAATTCCCGCGCGCCACGCCGGCCCGTCTTTAAGCACCCGTGCGATAATGACGCCATCGTCCGTCCGCAAATTAAACGCCCGGGCCAGATCGGGCGTAATATCCTGAGGCTCTATCCCCAACCAACCGCGCGTTACCGATCCGGTGGCGATAATTTGTTCCATGATTGTGTGCGCCGCCTGGGCCGGAATCGCGAAACCAATCCCCAGCGAACCACCGGTTTCGGAATAAATAGCGGTATTAATTCCAATAAGATGGCCGGTCGTATCAATTAGCGCGCCACCCGAATTGCCAGGATTGATTGCCGCATCGGTCTGAATGAAGTTCTCGTAAATGTTGACTCCCAGACGATTGCGCCCCAACGCGGAAACAATGCCCATTGTGGTCGTTTGACCCACTCCGAACGGGTTGCCAATGGCCAGAACCACGTCCCCGACGCGAATCTGATGATCGCTATTGAAGGTAATGGCTGACAACTTGGGCAAATCGACCTTCAAAATGGCCAGATCGCTTTCCGGGTCAGCGCCGATCAAGGCGGCCCGCGCCTGACGCCCGTCGCTTAAAGCAACCTCGATCGCATCGGCGGACTCGATCACATGATAATTCGTCAAGATATAGCCATCGCCTCGAACGATCACGCCGGATCCAAGGTTGGTGGACTGTTTGCGGCGGCTGAACCCGGGAATATCCCGAAACAGACGATTCAGTTCGGGATCGTTAGGCAGCGGAACGACTGGCACGCGCACCTGCTTACTGGTATAAACGTTAACGACAGACGGAACGGCCGCAGCCACCGCCTTGGCGTAGGACACCTCGGCCATGGCAGGCGAAGGCGTTGTTCGAACCGCCACCGATTGCGGCGACGAACGCAACCAATCGGGACGCAGCGTGGTCACGATGAATAACACACCAAGGCAAACCGTAACGGTCTGGGCAAACAAGATCCACAATCGGCGCATAAGATTAAAAGGCAATAGAGAAGAATTGAATCAAATTTCCACACAAGCTCTTGCAAGCTGGCTCGATCACACGCTGCAACCTCAGCGCTTTAACGATTACTGCCCAAACGGACTGCAGGTCGAAGGGAAGCCCCTGATCAGCACCATTATCGCCGGAGTTACCGCCTCGCAAGCGCTTCTGGAGGCGGCGATTAAACAAAACGCCGACGCGATCCTGGTGCATCACGGCTGGTTCTGGAAAAACGAAGATCCCCGCGTGCGCGGGCCCAAGCGCACACGCCTGGCGCTGGCCTTGAAACACGACCTAAATCTGTTCGGCTACCACCTGCCGCTGGACGCCCACCCAACATTGGGCAATAACGCCCAACTGGGCCGGGTGCTGGGCTTCGAACCGCACCGAAATGAAGATGGCAGCCCATCGACTTGCGGACCCGATGGCCTGGTCTGGCTGGGTCGCTGCCAACCCGCCACGACCCTTGGAAAACTTGGACACACTATTTGCAATGTCTTACAACGTGAACCCCTTGTTGTTGGCAATACACAACAAGTTATCGAACGCGTGGCATGGTGCACCGGCGGCGCTCAACACATGATGCAGGCCGCTATCGACGCTGGCGCGCAGGCCTACCTGACCGGAGAAGCATCGGAACAAAACTTCCACCTGGCTCGGGAAACAGGAACCGGATTCATCGCCGCCGGGCATCACGCCACCGAACGCTACGGCATTGCCGCCCTGGGGCGAGCCATTGCCGACGAATTCGGTCTGCGCGTCGATTTTATAGACCTGGACAACCCCATCTAACTATTTTTTCAGCAAATCGCGAATCTCGCGCAACAGCAATACGTCATCAGGCGTAGGCGCCGCAACAGCCTCGGCTTGTGCCTCTTTCATCATGGAAATGCGGGCCTTGTTAGCCGCTTTCACCAGACAGAAAATGACAAACGCCAACAAGATGAAGTTAATCATGATGGTGACGAAATTGCCCCACCCCAGCACCACCGCCCCGGCTTTGGTCAAATCGGCGTAATTATGCGCCCCCGTGTAATTCGCCGGTTCGCGCAACACCCAGAACAGATTGGTAAAATCAACATTGCCTCCAAGAATAAAACTGACGATGGGCATAATAATGTCTTTTACCAAAGAATCTATAATCTTCCCGAAAGCCGCGCCAATAATGACGCCGACGGCCAGATCGATCATATTTCCACGAACGGCGAACTCACGAAACTCAGCCAGAAATCCGGTTGCTTTATCCATGTGTTTCTCCTTTTGTCGTTCACGCATAGGCATGCTAACGCTATAATACGCGGCTGGTGGGGTACCACCTATGCAAATAACACTTAATGGAATGCCCGCGCAGGCGCCTGCGAGAGCATGAACAAGGACACAAGAATGAGTCAGGATAAGACACAACGCGCCGCCGATATTGGCGCGGTTGATCCCAACCTTCCGCCCGATCCCTCGCGCCGCCTCTGGGTCGCCACCGCCTGCGCGGTGGGCGGCGTGGCGGGCGTTGGAGCCGCCGTCCCCTTCGTCGCCTCTTTTGCACCGTCCGAAAAGGCGCGCGCGGCGGGGGCTCCAGTCGAGGCCCAGGTCTCCAACATTCCGCTGGGTGAAATGCGCACCATCGAATGGCGCGGCAAACCGGTCTGGTTGGTCCACCGCACGCCGGAACAAATCAAGGATCTGGCCAAAAACGACCCTGAACTGGCCGATCCCCATTCTGACCGGCCCGGCTTTACGCCTGCATTTGCCAAAAACGAATACCGTTCACGCAAGCCCGAGCTTTTCGTTTGCGTTGGCATTTGCACCCATTTGGGCTGCTCGCCATCGCCATTTTTTGCCACCGGAGCCCAGGCCGGCCTACCCTCCAATTGGGAGGGCGGCTGGCTGTGCCCCTGTCATGGTTCCTGGTTCGACCTTGCCGGCCGGGTATTCAAAAACAAGCCGACGCCCGATAACCTCGAGGTACCGCCCTATGTCTATTCCGCCGATGGCACACACATCACGATCGGCCTTGATGAACACGGCAAGGCTTAGACTACACGATGTTGAATCCATCACACGCCTCGTAAGATAATAAAGGAGCCGTTTCATGGCTGGCGAGAAAACCGTCGATACGACAGGACTTTTGGGCTGGATAGACAAGCGCTTTCCGCTTACATCCCTCTATAAAGAGCACCTGTCTGAATATTACGCACCCAAGAATTTCAATTTTTGGTACTTCTTTGGCTCTCTGGCATTACTGGTGCTGGTTATACAGGTGGTCACCGGAATTTTCCTGGTCATGAGCTACAAACCCGATGCGGCGCTTGCGTTTGCCTCGGTCGAATACATCATGCGCGAAGTGCCGCTGGGCTGGCTGATCCGCTATATGCACTCCACCGGCGCGTCGATGTTCTTCGTGGTGGTTTACCTGCATATGCTGCGCGGACTGTTTTACGGCTCGTACCGCAAGCCGCGTGAACTGGTCTGGATTTTCGGCGTAGCCATTTTCCTTAGCCTGATGGGTGAAGCGTTTTTCGGCTACCTGCTGCCCTGGGGCCAGATGTCCTACTGGGGCGCCCAGGTTATCGTCAACCTATTCTCGGCCATACCCTTTATCGGACCTGAACTCTCGCTGTGGATTCGCGGCGACTACGTCGTGTCGGACGCCACGCTGAACCGCTTCTTCGCGTTTCACGTAATCGCCATTCCGCTGGTGCTTATCGGCCTGGTGGCGGCGCACATAATGGCGCTGCATGAAGTGGGATCAAACAACCCTGACGGCGTGGAAATCAAACAAGGCCCCAAAGATCGCTGGGGTCACCCAATGGACGGTATCCCTTTCCATCCGTATTACACCGTACATGACATCATGGGCGTTGCGATTTTCCTGTTGGTGTTTGCCGCCATTATTTTCTTCGGCCCTGAAATGGGCGGCTACTTCCTGGAATACAACAACTTCATCCCGGCCGATTCGCTGAAAACACCGCCGCATATCGCCCCGGTGTGGTATTTCACGCCGTTTTATTCCATGCTGCGGGCCACCACCAGCGATTTCACCTGGGTCATGTGCGCCGGCGCCGTCATCGCCTCGCTGGCAATACTGTTCAAAAGCAAGCTGACCGGCTTCTGGCGCGTCGCCATCCCGGTCATCCTGATCATTATCGCCGTCTTCACCAAAACTCTGGACGCGAAATTCTGGGGCGTGGTCGCCATGGGCGGGTCCGTCGTAATCCTGTTCTTCCTGCCCTGGCTGGACCGGTGCCCGGTCAAGTCCATACGCTACCGGCCAACATGGCACAAATTCTTGTATGCCCTTTTCATCGTGAATTTCATCGTGCTGGGCTTTATCGGCACACAGGCGCCCAATGCCGCCTATAACGTAATCAGCCAGGTTGGAACCGTCATCTATCTGGGCTTTTTCTTCCTGATGCCGGTATGGAGCCGCATGGGAACGTTCAAGCCCGTTCCTGACCGGGTTACGTTTCAAGCTCATTAGGCCTTTAAACTGTACGGAATGATCATGATTAAAAAGCTGCTTGGCGCCCTTGCATTATCACTGACCTGCGTGATTTCCTTTGCCTCCGAAGGAGGCTACGCGCTTGATCATGCACCGAACCGCATCAACGACCTGGCCTCATTGCAAAACGGCGCAAAGCTGTTCGTCAACTACTGCTTAAGCTGTCATAGCGCCAATTCCATGCGCTATAACAAGCTGACCGACATCGGCCTTAGCGAAGACCAGATCAAAAAGAATCTGCTATTTACTACCGACAAGATCGGCAACCTGATGACGATCGCCATGACACCGGCCGACGGCAAGAAATGGTTCGGCACAACACCGCCCGACCTGTCGGTCATGGCGCGCGCCAAATCAAGTCTGAGCAACTCGGGCGTCGATTACATCTACACGTACCTGCGCACGTTC
>JBDTGB010000234.1:0-4523 GCA_039937635.1 Burkholderiaceae bacterium
CCCGTCCAAACGCGATCCCTCCAGTCACATAGTCCAGTATCAGGAGGTACTTGCCCAACCTCTGCCTTTGCCTGACCAAGAAATCCGCCAAGAAATCGGCAAGCGGCTTCGCGCCAGGAGAATGCTGCTGAACCTGACCCAGCCTGAAGTGGCCGAGCGCGCTGGCGTGTCGAAGGGCACGGTCTCCAATATTGAAAGTCGTGGGCAGGGTACGCTGGAATCGCTGATGCGTGTTTTGCAAGCATTGGGCCTTACGCAGGAGCTACAGCCGCTATTTCAGCAGAAGCCGACTTCGATTGCCCAGCTCGAGCAGCTTGAGCAGCCTCTGCGTAAACGTGTCTCAAGGAAGCGCCGGGTTTGAAAACGATCAAAGTCTATTATTGTGGATGGGGCGAGCGATGGCTGCTGGGTACTCTTGCACACAGCGGCCGTGACATTCTTTTCGAATACTCGGCGCAGAGCCTTGAGCGTGGGCTTGAATTGTCACCTTTTCGGCTGCCGCTTCAGCAGGCGGCCTTCAGCGGCTTCCCAGCCTATCAGGACAAACTGCCTGGCCTGATTGCCGACGCCCTTCCAGACGGTTGGGGTCTTGTGGCCATGGATCGGCTTTTCCGCAAAAATAATCGCGATCCGATGAATGTGTCGCCTCTGGACCGACTGGCGTTTATTAATAACCGCACAATGGGAGCGCTGGTGTTTGAGCCGTCAGAGCCGATGGGAATGGCGCCCGCGGACGTCGATCTGCTGGAGCTGGCAAAAGGCGCGCAACTCGTTTTGGCGGGTAAAGACGCCCCAGTTCTGAAGCAGCTTGCTCTTCTGGGCGGTTCTCCCCATGGTGCTCGCCCAAAAGTACTTGTTCGGTTCGATCCGGTGCAACGCACGGTTGACACAAGCCCCGATGCGGATGGGGAGCCCTGGTTGGTCAAGTTTCAGGCGCAAAGCGAGCATAAGGAAGTCTGCGCAATCGAAGCGCTGTACGCGCAGTTGGCCCACGAGAGTGGGCTGGATGTTCCGCCGACGAAGTACTTTGAACTGGATTCGCGGCTATCCGGGTTTGGAATCAAGCGCTTTGATCGGCGCGGCGGCGTTCGTGTCCCGACGTTGACACTAGCCGGGCTGCTTGATGACAATTTCCGTGTGCCTTCCCAGGACTACAGTAATTTCCTGCGGGCGACTCGCGCCCTGACGCGCGATGAGCGCGAGGTCGAAAAAGCCTTTGCGCGCTGTGTGTTCAATGTCATTCTGAACAATCGGGACGATCATACAAAGAACGTTTCTTTTGCATTGAATGAGCACTTCGAATGGAAGCTGGCGCCTTGTTATGACCTGACTTTCAGTGTCGGGCCCGGAGGCTGGCATCAGATGTCTGTGATGGGCGAGGGGGTAGCGCCGACAGGATCCAAGCTCGCAGAGCTGGCCAAAGATTCTGGCTTAAAGCCCGCCTTCGTCAATCGGACTATTGAACAGGTCTCTGACGTCGCCAGTCAGTTTGCCGTACAGGCTCGGAACTGGAAAATCCGCCGCCCAACCGTGGTTGAAATCAATAGGCACATCGACAAGAACTTGGCTGCAATGCGCAAGTAAGCAACGTTCTGACCATTTTTCCTAACGATTTTTACGGTCATTATTGTCCGCAGCTTAATCGATCTTGTAGTCCATCCAGGTTGCCACCATTTCTTGCAGCGCAGAGGCGCTGCGGAATTCGTCGCCGCGCCCATCGGCCTTGTTCCTGCCAAGCTCCAGGATATAGACATGATCCGAAACGTGGATGCATTGGCGTACATTCTGATCGACAAGTATGATCGTCATGCCTTCGTCGGCCAGTTGTCGAATCAACAGATATATTTCTTTGGATAGTTTCGGAGCGATCATGGCGGTGGGTTCGTCCAGCAGAATCACTTTCGGGTCCAGCAGCAATGCCCGGGCCAATTCCAAAAAGCGTTGCTGCCCGCCGCTCATGCTCGAGGCCATGTCGTTGCGTTTTGTGCGCAAGATGGGAAAGCGCGCGTAAACCTGGTCAAGCGCACGCGCAACGCGCTGTTTGTCGGACTTGAACGGCCAGCAGCCCAGCAACAGATTGTCTTCTACCGATAAATCACCAAAAACGCTTCGGTTCTGGGGAACGAACGCCACGCCATGCCGAGCCCGCTCGTGCGGCTTCAGCGATGTGATGTCCTGATCATCGAGCACAATAACGCCATCCTTGCGGGGGCGAAGAAATCCAAACAGGGATTTCAAGACGGTGGACTTGCCCGCGCCGTTGGGTCCGATGATGCCCGTGACTTCGCCGCGCCTGGCCTGGATTCCGACGTCCTTTAAAATAGTGATGTCGCCATGGTAGGCAACCGTAATATTGGACATCGCCATGCGGATCGGATTCATTAATCGGCTCCCAGGTAGGCTTCAATGACGGCCGGGTTGTTCCGTATCATGTCGGCGTCGCCCTCGCACAGAAGCTGGCCTTCGTTCAGGACGACGATGTGGTTCGATAGCCTGTAGACCGACGTCAGGTCATGCGATACCAGCACCACCGAGCAGTCGTGTTCTTTAGGGATGGATCGAATGACGTCGATCATCAACATTGCCAGATCAGGGTTAACGCCGGCAAAAGGCTCGTCGAGCAGAATCAGTTTGGGGCGCGCCACCATGATGCGCGCCAGCTCCAGCAGTTTTTGCTGTCCGCCCGATAGCTCTTCGGCGTAGTTGTGGATCAGCGTGTGCAGGGCGACCTTTCTTAACCATTGGCTACTGCGTCGGCGTGCTTCGACGGGGGGCACGTTTAACGGAATTTGCGGTATTTCAAGGTTGTCCAGCAAAGTCAGTTTGGAGAAGACCTTGGGCACCTGAAAAGTGCGGCCGATACCCATGGCGGCAACCCGATTGGGTGTCAATCCTGTTAGCGGCTTGCCGTCAAAATTGATTTCACCGCTATCGGCGGTGTACAGACCGTTGATGCAGTTAAGCAGCGTGGTCTTGCCCGAGCCATTCATACCGATAATTCCGAGAATAGATCGGTCCGGAACAGACAGCGATACGCCATTTAGCGCTTGCACGCCTTTGAAGCTTTTTTTGATATCGAGCACTTGCAGCATTGATCCGACCCTTATCGTTGAACAGCCCGGCCAAACAGGCCGCTGGGTCGTACGTAGATCACCACCACAATCATCATGAAGCCGATGATAAGCGCGATGGATGAATTGAAAAACACGGCTGAAATTTGTTCGGTAATGCCAAACAGAATCGATGCCGCGAGCGCGCCGACGGGATGTCCCAGCCCTCCCAGTACAATCAAAATAAAGCCGATCAAGGTATAGTCGGCGCCCGAAAACGGTGAGAAAGCCGGAAAAATCAGTGCGGTCAGCACACCCGCCACGGCGGCCAGGCCCAGACCCATTCCGAATGCGATGGCCGACAACTTGTCGACGTCCACACCCACGATCTGGACTGCGTCGCGATTCATGGTGATGGCGCGCAATGCTTTGCCGGTGAAAGTGCGGTATTGGAACCAGAAAAGCGCGGCGACCAGCGTCAGGACGATAAGTAGCGACACAATGCGTAATGTGGGAATGACCAAGGGGCCTACCATCACGAACGCCGGGTCCAACGAGAAGTCGAGTGAGCGCGATTCTGCATCGAAAGCAAGCAGCATGCTGGCGCCGATGGCGATCGACATGCCGTACGTCATCAGCAGTGAGGCGGTTTCCGGGTCGTCCGAGGTCGCCAGTCGGGCAATCAGCAGATAGTAAAGGCCGTAACCCACGACCGCGAATACAATCAACGAAAGGGGAACTGCGACCAGGGGGTTGATATTCAGCAGGTGCAGCGCGAAGTAGGCAAAGTACGAGCCCAATATGACGAACTCACCGTGCGAGAAGTTCACAACGCGCAATACGCCATAAATTATATTCAGCCCAACCCCGATAAGGCCATAGACGAACCCGACAATCAGGCCGTTGACCAGGGCTTGCAGTGTAAGCGTCAGCATAGTGTGTCCTTGCGCGCAGGCGTTTCTGGCGACATGGCCCCGCGTGGTCTACGCCACATAGCGGCGCCATTGGGGTTTTCGCTTTAGAAGGCTGCCGACGATGCCGCGCGGCAGGAACAATATCAGCGCCATAATGACGATGCCCAGAAGCAGCATATTAATCAGAGGGAAGCGCATCCAGATAAGGTCGTCGATACCCAGCAGCGCCAGAGTGCCCAGCACGGGGCCGACAATCGTGCCGAAGCCGCCGGCCATGGCATAGATGATGCTTTTGGCGCTAATAAGTATGGCAAACGATGCCTCGGGGTCGATCGCGTTCGTATACCACGCCTCGATTCCGCCCGCCATCCCCGAAAGCAACGCCGTTACCATCCAGGCTTTAAGACGCACGCGCGGCACATCGATACCCATCACCGATGCGGCTTCGGCATCGTCGCGTACGGCTTTAAGTGTTTTTCCCAAGCGCGATTGGCTAAGCCACAACACAAAACCCAGTGTCGCAACGAACAAAACCAGCAGACTGTAATAACTTTGCAGC
>JBDTGB010000235.1:0-4199 GCA_039937635.1 Burkholderiaceae bacterium
AAGCCCACGCTGGAAAACTATCTTCAAATTGCCAGCGATCCTTTCTACTTGCTAATCATCAAGCGCACCCTGCTGGCTACCGGCGTCGTGCTGATTGCCTGCCTGCTATTGGGTTACCCGGCAGCGCTCTATGCCTCGCGCCTATCGCCACGCGGCCGGCTCATCATGCTAATGCTCATGACGCTTCCGCTTATGGTCAGCAACGTTGTACGCGCCTATGGCTGGCTTAGCATTTTAGGCCGCAACGGGGTCATTAACGGCGGTTTGCATGGCTTGGGCCTGATCAAGTTTCCCGTTCAATTGCTATATTCGTTCGAAGCCGTTACGTTGGGGCTACTGACCATCCTGTTGCCTTTCATGATCATCACAATCACGAACTCGCTGGTGGCTATAGACAAAAGTTACACCGAAGCAGCCGAATCACTAGGGGCTGGGCCATGGCGAACATTCATGCGCGTCACCTTACCTCTTTCCAGCCCTGGCGTGACCTCCGGCCTGATGCTAGTCACATTTCTCATGCTTAGCGCCTATGTGACGGTTGCCCTGCTGGGAGGGCCCCGCTACAAGCTATTAGTCAGCCTGGTCTTCGACAGCGTGACAACGTTTCGCTGGCCCAGAGCCGCCGCCTTGTCATTCGTCCTGCTTGCCATTGCAATGGCTATTGCTGTGTTGATTCAAGTGTTGCTTCACCCGCGCCGGGCGCCAAGGAGAACAAGTTGACGTTCGGCTCTGTACTTCTGCGCCTTATCACGGGAATTGCCGTGGCGCTCATCATGGGCCCGATCATTGTTGTCCTGATTGTTTCCTTCAGCTCTGGCGAACTGCTGACCTTCCCGCTACCCGGCCTTTCTTTGCGCTGGTTCTACAGCTTTTTTTCGCTACCGGAAATGCGCAACGCGTTCGCGCTAAGTTTAATTCTGGCGTTTACGTCTGCGACCACCGCCGTCCTATTCGGCATGATGGGGGCCATTTACACGTCGCGGCGCGACTCCTGGCTCTCCCATATATTGCAACTACTTTTTATCACACCGTTAATTTTCCCCACGATTGTTCTTGGGCTGGCGCTACTTTTACTCTACCGCACGTTCGGAATGTGGATCACGCCTGGCCTATTCATAGCGCATGTAATAGTATGCCTGCCGTACGCATTCCGAGCCGTGTTGGCTTCTCTGCAAAGCTTCGACGTCTCGCTGGAAAGCGCCGGCCAAAGTCTAGGCGCCGGACCAATACGCTCGTTTATGCTCATTACGCTACCCATCATCTGGCCAGGCATACTGTCAGGCTGGCTGTTTGCATTCGTGGTCTCGTTCGGCGAGCTAAACGTGGGCCTTTTCCTTACGGGTCCGGGCGTAGTCACTTTGCCTATCGAAATTTTCAGCTATTTGCAATTTCAAGGCAGCCAGCTTGTCGTGGCCGCTGCATCGGCATTACAAATCCTGGTCATTATCTTCATCTTACTGGTAGCCAAGCAATTGATCGGAGCAAAACGAATCGCGCAACGATGAAAACATAACGGTAGTGTGCGGGCATTTAGTGCCTTCGACAACTACTCATTTGCATGTTCGTGAATCACACCGGAAATCGCGGAGGCTGTTTGGTTACCCGGAAAGCCTTTGTTTCATTGGGCTTCGGTGATATTTGGCTTCAGAAATTTTGAGAACTACCGCATGAGGGTCTTGGCCCTGTGCGGTTGGAACGGGGTGATTAACCGTGTCTGATGAATGCCCATCCCCCGATTATGGGGTAGAGCCCAATAAAAAACCCGCAATGCCAATAAACATGCGGGTTTCGTATACTACTATAGACTTCTATAGACAACTTACTGGCGGAGACAGAGGGATTCGAACCCTCGATGCGGGTATAAGCCGCATGCTCCCTTAGCAGGGGAGTACCTTCAACCACTCGGCCATGTCTCCGAATTAGGCCGCTATTCTAGCATGAGAAAAAAATCGGCCGCTATGCTTGGCTTTTGTCCTGATCCAGCTCGAACGCCTTGTGCAAGGCGCGCACGGCCAGCTCCATGTACTTGTCATTAATAATGACAGAAGTCTTGATTTCGCTGGTGCTGATCATCTGGATATTGATACCTTCTTCCGCCATGGTGCGAAACATCAGGCTGGCAATACCAACGTGGCTGCGCATGCCTATGCCGACGATGGAAACTTTGGCCACCTTCTCGTCGGACACAACTTCTTGTGCGCCGACCGCCGGCCCAATTTGGGATTTCAACAGCTCAAGCGTACGCACAAAATCGTTGCGATTGACGGTGAACGAGAAGTCGGTGGTGCCCTGAACCGACTGATTCTGCAAGATCATGTCGACATCAATATTTGCGGCGGCAACGGGTCCAAGAATCGCGTAGGCGACGCCGGGAACATCGGGAACGGCAAGCAAACTCACTTTAGCTTCGTTCCGGCTAAAGGCAATGCCTGATACGACGGCGGCTTCCATTTTCTGGTCTTCCTCGAAAGTAATTAAAGTGCCCGAAGTCATTTCTTCTTCAATCGGTATTAGCGGATCGGTCAGCGATGAAAGAACACGCACAGGCATATGATATTTGCCCGCGAATTCGACCGACCGTATTTGCAGAACTTTGGAACCAAGCGACGCCAATTCAAGCATTTCTTCGAACGACACCACCGTCATGCGGCGCGCCTCGGGAACCACCCGCGGGTCGGTTGTATAAACGCCGTCGACATCGGTAAAGATCAGGCATTCGTCGGCCTTTATCGCCGTAGCTACCGCGACAGCCGACGTGTCGGACCCTCCGCGCCCAAGCGTGGTGACATTGCCTTCCTCGTCAATGCCCTGAAACCCGGTCACAATCACAACACGGCCCGAATCGAGTTCGGCGCATATGCGGGCGTCGTCAATCGACCGAATCCGCGCTCGGGTAAAGGAAGAGTCAGTAAGAACCGGAACTTGCCAACCCGCATAGCTGCGCGCGGCCACCCCCTGCGACAACAGCGCCATGGCCAACAGCGCGCTACTGGCCTGTTCGCCTGTGGCGGCAAGCATGTCCAGCTCGCGCCCGTCGGGCTGAGCGGAAATTTCCTTGGCCATGCCCAAAAGGCGGTTGGTTTCACCCGACATTGCCGACGGCACGACGACAACCTGATGGCCGGCCGCATGCCATTTGGCCACGCGGCGCGCCACATTCTGAATGCGCTCGACCGAACCCATCGAGGTGCCGCCATATTTATGAACAATCAGAGACATCTTTCACTCTGCATTTAGGAAACGTCGCCTTTTGCAAGACAGACAAAGTCGATCATTTTACCGTCTTTCAACAAGCCGGTTTTACCCCTGATCCAGGATCACTCTGCCTTTGACGCAACGAATCCACGCCGCTCCGTGCCTGACCCGCATTTGGCGGTCGTGCCCCATCGCGTGCAACCCGCGCAATTGACGCATTACGTCTTGCAGTCGAGCGTCGCTGGGCATGGATTGGTCAAACAGCGACAGCCAATGACGCAGCACCAACGCTTGCCGGGCGGGCGATAATTCGCGCCAGGCGGCAAGTGAAAAGCTGCGCTCATCCGCCGACGGATCAAGCCCGGCAAAATCGCTGGCGCAAACCTCGTCAAGCACCTGGGCAACCTGGGCGCTCTGGCGGGCGTGGCGCGCCAGATTCCGCTGCCATCCGGGCCAACGCTGATTTAATTCCGGAGCCAGGCGTTCGCGCAGGGCGGCACGAGTGTATTTATCGTCGCTATTGGTGGGATCGCGCACCGCTCGCCAGCCGGTCAATTCGGCAAAGGTGTCGGCCAACGATAAAATCACGGCGCGATCCACGTTCAGCCACGGACGCAAATAAGTCAAGCCCTGTCGTCGCGCAACCGGCGCCATGGCCGCCAATCCCGTTGGCCCCGCTCCGCGCAACAGCCGAAGCAAAACCGTTTCGGCCTGGTCGTTGCGATGGTGGGCCAGCAGAACATAATCCACGCTCGTCTGCCGCGCAAGCTGCGCTAACGCCGCGTAACGCGCATCGCGCGCGGCGGCCTCAACGCCGTCGCCGCGCGATAAATCAACCTGTATCCGAAGACTATGACAGGGCACGCGCAGGCGCTGAGCCAAATCATGCACATGAGCCTGCCACGGCTCCGCCGACTCTTGCAACCCGTGATGAATATAGAAAAAATGTAGTGGCAGCGATTCTTGTTGCGCAAAAATAGAGGCATGCACAGCCAGCATGGCGG
>JBDTGB010000236.1:0-5768 GCA_039937635.1 Burkholderiaceae bacterium
CCGCGCGAAGCGCGCCGCCAGCATCGCGCGGGACTTTTGCGCCTATTCCGCCTGGTTTTGCGCGAACAGGTCAAATTTTTGGAAAAGAACCTGGCCGATCTGACTCGCATGAGCATGTTGTATATCAGCCTGGGGACTCGGGAAGACCTTAAAGACCAGATTATTGATTGCGCTATTGAGCAGGCGTGCATGAGTGATCCCTGGCCGGCTGATAAGCTTGAATTTGAGGTTCGCCGTGATCAGGGCAGGGCTCGATTCGGGTTGTTGGCTCAGGAAATTTCGCGCTTGGCCGGTCAGATCTTGACGGACTGGGCGGCGCTGCAAAAGAAGCTGCCTCAGGCTAAGGTGCACCCGGCCAGTTACGCCGACATGCAAAAGCAATTGAGCGTTTTAATGAGTAAATGGTTTATACGAATCACCCCATACCGGCAATTGTCGCATTACCCTCGTTACCTGCGGGCGGTGTTGGCCAGGATTGACAAGTTGCGCGCCGATCCCGGGCGCGACGCACGCTTGATGGCGGACATGGCGTCGTTGCTGGTTCAGCACCAGCGCGCTTTTTTGGCGCTTAAAGGGGAGGAAGACGCGCGCCTGGAGGAGTTTCGCTGGCTCTTGGAAGAACTGAGAGTGGCGCTGTTTGCGCAAGAACTTCGAACGCCCATGCCGGTTTCGGTCAAACGTTTGCAGAAGGCATGGTCTGCCTTGCAGCGATAGTAATTGAAACTAAAACGACACTCGTCTGGGTACAATCTTGGTTATGACTGAAATAAGCTCTGTCCCTGCTTTTGTGCACTTGCGTGTTCACTCCGAGTTTTCGGTGGTGGATGGCATCGTGCGGATTCCAGACCTGATTCAAAAGGTGGTTGAATTCGGGCAACCCGCCGTGGCGTTGACCGATCTGGCGAACGTTTTTGGTCTGCTTAAACTTTACAAGGCAGGGCGCAAGGCGGGGGTCAAGCCGGTTGCCGGTTGCGATGTCTGGTTGCAAAATGATCAGGATCGCGATAAGCCCTATCGCTTGCTCGTAATCGTGCGTAATCGGCTGGGCTATTCGAATCTGTGCGAATTATTGACAAAAGCGTGGCTCGACAACCCCTATCGGGGCCGGGCTGAAATTCGGCGTGAATGGCTGACGGGCAAAGAGGGATTAATTATAATTTCGGGCGGGCGCGCAGGCGATGTCGGGCAGGCGCTGGAATCCGGCCGTTTTGCCGAGGCAAAAAGCCTTGCCCTCAACTGGGGCGCGGACTTTCCGGAAAGCTATTTCATCGAATTGCAGCGTGCCGGCTTCGATGGCGACGAGACCTATGTTCAGGCGGCTATGCGTTTGGCGGGCGAGGCCGGTTTGCCGGTGGTTGCCACGCATCCTGTGCAGTTTATCGCCGCGACTGACTTTCGCGCTCACGAAGCTCGGGTGTGTATCGCCGAGGGCGAGCAACTGGCCAATCCGAAACGCGCGCGCCGCTTCACCGAGGATCAGTATTTATTGAGTTCGCAAGAGATGGCGCGGCGTTTTGCCGACGTGCCGTCCGCTTTGGCTAATACCGTCGAAATTGCCAAGCGTTGCAATTTAACGCTGGAGCTCGGCAGGCCGCGTCTGCCGAATTTCCCCACGCCGGAGGGCGTGACGCTTGACGATTACATGGTTCATCTGGCCGAGGAAGGTCTGGTCGCGCGCATGGTTCAACTGTTTCCCGACGAGCAGGAAAGGCGGCGGAGATACCCGGAATATCTTGAACGTTTGCGTTGGGAATGCAAAACGATTGTCAGCATGGGTTTTTCGGGCTATTTTCTGATCGTGGCCGACTTCATTAACTGGGGCAAGCATAATGGCGTGCCGGTGGGTCCCGGGCGCGGTTCAGGGGCAGGCTCGCTGGTGGCGTACTCGTTGCGAATCACTGATCTCGATCCCATTCGGTATGTGTTGTTGTTCGAACGGTTCCTGAATCCGGAACGGGTTTCCATGCCCGACTTCGACGTTGATTTCTGCCAGGATAATCGCGAACGCGTGATTGAGTACGTCAAGCAGAAATATGGCCGCGACGCGGTTAGTCAAATTGTCACTTTCGGCACGCTGGGCGCCAAGGCGGTGGTGCGCGATGTGGGCCGGGTGCTGGAAATGCCCTATACGCTGTGCGACGGCCTGTCGAAGATGATTCCGTTTAACCCGGTTGACCCGTGGACGCTGGATCGCACGCTTGAAAATGAGCCGGCGTTTAAAGAGCGCTACGACCAGGACGAAGAGGTGCGCGCCCTGATCGACCTGGCCAGGCCCTTAGAGGGTCTGACGCGAAATGTGGGCATGCATGCGGGTGGAGTGCTTATTGCGCAAGGCAAGTTAACTGATTATTGCCCGTTGTATTGTCAACCGGGATCCAGCACCAGCGCCGTATCCCAGTTCGACAAGGACGATGTCGAGGCCGTTGGCCTGGTTAAATTCGATTTTTTGGGCTTGCGCAACCTGACAATTCTGGATTTGGCAGTGCGTTATGTGCGCCAGTTTAACGAAAGCCAACGCAATTTCGATCTGATGGCTTTGCCGCTGGACGATCCGGCGACCTACAAGTTGTTGATTGACAGCAACACGACGGCGGTATTCCAGCTTGAATCACGCGGCATGAAAGAGCTTCTAAAGAGCCTGCGGCCCGATACCTTCGAAGACATTATCGCCTTGCTGGCTCTTTACCGGCCCGGCCCCCTCGAATCGGGGATGGTGGTTGATTTTGTCAATCGCAAGCACGGTCGCGCCAAAGTCGATTATTTTCATCCCGACCTCGAACCCGTGCTCAAAGGCACCTATGGGGTGATTGTGTACCAAGAGCAGGTCATGCTCATCTCGCAAATTGTCGGCGGCTATACCCTGGGCGGCGCCGACCTTCTGCGCCGCGCCATGGGCAAGAAAAAGGCCTCGGAAATGGCCAAGCACCGCGTCATTTTCGAGAAGGGAGCGGTCGAGAAAGGCTATGATGCCGGCCTGGCTGTCAAGTTGTTCGATCTAATGGAAAAATTCGCGGGCTATGGCTTTAACAAAAGCCACTCAGCCGCCTACGCTCTGATTACGTATCAGACGGCCTGGTTAAAGGCTCATCACCCGGCCGAATTTCTGGCCGCCACCATGTCCTGCGATATGGACGACACCGATAAGCTGCAGATTTTTTGGAAAGATGCGTTGTCTAACGATGTGGTTGTTTTGTCGCCTGACGTCAACGCGTCGACCTATCGGTTCGAGCCGGTGAACGATAGCTATACGGAACGCGGCGAGCCGCCTCGCACGATGCGATATGGCCTTGGCGCAATCAAAGGCACGGGGCAGGGCGCCGTCGAGGAAATTATTCGTGCGCGCGAGCAGGGCGGGGCGTTTGCCAGCCTGTTTGATTTCTGTCATCGCGTTGATCGCCATACGGTGAATCGGCGCTCTATCGAGGCCTTGATTCGCGCCGGCGCTTTCGATCAGATAGACGACAATCGCGCGGCATTGCTTGCCACGGTGGGCAGCGCCGTCGAGGCGGCCGATCAGGCGGAACGCAGCGCGAATCAGGTATCCCTGTTTGCCGACAATACCAACGATATCGTCGAAGGCGAGCTGGCCAAGGTTGCCGCCTGGGATTTGCAAACGCGACTTATGGCGGAAAAGAGCGCCATGGGTTTTTATTTTAATGGACATCTTTTCGATGCCTGGCGTGACGAGGTTCGGCGTTTTGCGCCCAAGCCGCTGGCCCGGCTTGAGGCGTCGCGTGGCTTGCAGTGGTTCGCTGGGGTAGTGGCCGCCGTGCGGCCAAAAATGACCCGTCGCGGCAGAATGCTTTATGTGGCGCTTGACGATGGTTCCGCTCGGATCGAGGTCGCCGTTTTTAACGAATTGTACGAGCAGCACCGTAACCGGCTGAAAGAAGATCGCCTGATCATTATTCATGGCAAGATCAGCAACGATGATTATTCGGGCGGTTTGCGAATTTCCGCCGAATCGTTATTCGACCTGCAGCTTGCGCGCGAGGCGCGCGCTCAATCTTTGCGCATAACCTTGAATGGCAATGCCGATGCCACCCAGTTGCGCCGCTTGCTGAATCCATTTCGGTCCGAGCCTGAAAATGGCGCACCGGGCGTTCGGGTCGAGATTCTGTTGCGCCGCGGCGATTTTCAATGCGCTCTGCGATTGGGTGAAGGCTGGCGGGTTCGGATGATGGATACCCTGTTCGAACAATTGAATGCGTGGGCTGGCCCCGATTGCGTCGAGATTACTTACCAATGAAGCTTTTGCGTATTTTGAACACGGAAGCGGCCACCAGTTTCGGTGGGCAAGAGCAATATATATATCGCATGATGATGGCCATGCGCGATCGGGGCCATTATCTTGAAGCCGTGTGTCAGCCGCAGGCGCAATTGACCAGTCGCTTGCGCGAGCAGGGGTTCATTGTTCACACCATGCTTATGGATGGGCCTCTTAATTTTATGGAGGGCGTCGTAAAAATCCGAAAGATTCTGCGCAAAGGGCGTTTCGACGTGCTTAATACCAACAGCCGCCGCGACACGATCCTGGCGGGTAGTGCGGGGCGCTGCGTCGGCACTCCTTTGATCGTGCGGACGCGTCATTTGGCCAAAAGAGTCGGTTCTCTATTCTCGTATACCGTGATTCCGCATCGCGTAACTTGCGCCAGCGACTATGTGCGCCGCCATCTTATAGAGAGGGGCGTGCGGCCTGATTATGTCGAAACGGTCTACCCTGCCGTCGATCCTCCAGCGTTGGTGGCGCATTCGACTTTGCGCCGGGAACTTGAACTGGCCAAGGACGCTATTGTGGTCGGGTGCGTGGCGGTGATGCGCGCCCAGAAAGGGCATCGCGCCCTGATTGACGCCATTGAGCCGCTTATTGCTGTTTATCCCGATTTGCACCTGGTTTTTGTGGGTGGAGGCTCGCCCGTTTTCGAAGAAATTCAAGCCTATGTTGCCGTAAAGCAGCTTGGCGCGCACGTGCATCTTCTGGGCGCCCGCCGGGATGTTCCCAATTTGCTGGCGGGTTTCGACTTGTTTGCGCTGGCGACCGAGCAAGAGGCTTCAGGTACGGTATTTCTCGAGGCGGCGGCGGCAGGCTTGGCGGTTATCGGCACGAATGTGGGCGGAGTGCCCGAGATGATACAAAGCGGCGTCACCGGCTTGCTGGTGCCGTTGCATGATCAGGACGCCTTGACACAAGCGCTGAAAAAATTGATCGACGAACCCGATCTGCGCAAACGAATGGGCCAGGCAGGCCAGCGACGGGTTCGCGGCGAGCGTGCGTTTAGTTCCGAAGCGATGGCGCACCGCCTGGAGTCTTGCTACACACGCTGGTTAAACGAGCGTCGATCATGAAAGGGGCCCAAACGGTTCCTGTATTGATGTATCACCATGTCTCGCCTTCTGACGGCATGATCACGACCTCGCCGGATAATTTCGAACGGCAGCTTGCGTGGCTAAGACGGCATGGATACCGATCCCTGACCAGCGATGGGTTTGCCGGCCATTTGGCCGGAGACCCAACACCGCCCAAATCGATTTTGATCACCTTCGATGATGGCTACCTGGATAACTGGGTGTACGCCTATCCCTTATTAAAAAGATATGGTTTTAACGCTATGGTTTTTCTGGTGACTTCCTGGATCGGCGAGGGCTTGGCGCGCCCTTGTTTCGGGAATGGCGATCTGCCTGAAACGCCGTCTCATCGTGAATGCGAGGCGCGCATACAGCGCGGCGCGCGCGACGAAGTTATGCTGCGTTGGGACGAGATCAAGGCA
>JBDTGB010000237.1:0-2054 GCA_039937635.1 Burkholderiaceae bacterium
AAGACCTGGGAAAATGTTTTGCACGGGAAAACCGGCATCGAAGAGGTCGAAGTCACTGCGTCCGGCCGGCCGGTTCGCACCTTGCATCGCGTTGACCCTGTGCCGGGTTCCAATTTGGTTTTGTCGATTGATATCGGCTTGCAACAAGAAGTTGAAAAGCAGTTTGAAGGCAAACGGGGCGCCTTGGTGGCAATCGACCCGAAAACAGGCGACGTTCTGGCGTTTGTGTCGGCGCCGTCGTTCGATCCCAATTTATTCGTCGACGGCATCGACGTGGAACACTGGCGCGAGCTGAATGATTCACCTGATCATCCGCTGATTAATCGGCCTTTGTATGGCACTTATCCCATCGGTTCGACGTACAAGCCATTTGTGGGGCTTGCCGCACTCGAGCTTGGAAAGCGTTCAGCGACCGAGAAAATTCGCGATCCGGGCTACTTCGAGCTGGGCGGGCAGCGTTTTCGCAATGCCGGCGGCGTTGCCTACGGACCGACTGATATGCACCGCGCGATTGTCAAATCGTCGGATACCTATTTTTTTTCATTGGGTCCCGAAATAGGGGTCGATGCGCTGCATGATTTCACCAAGCAGTTCGGCTTTGGACAAATTACCGGGATCGATCTGGACGGTGAACGGCGTGGGGTCTTGCCTTCCAAGGAATGGAAACGCAAAGCCTACAAAACCCGGGCCCAGCAGCACTGGTACGTTGGTGAATCCGTTTCGATTGCCGTGGGTCAGGGTTACAACGCTTTTACCTTGCTGCAACTGGCCCAGGCAACGTCCGTTCTGGCCAATAATGGCGTTTATATGAAACCGCATCTGGTGGGCTTGGTTGAAAACGCACAAACAGGGGAATCCGTTCCGACCGTTACCAAGCCGTCATACACGATTCCCATCAAGCCTGAAAATTTGAAAGTGATTCAGGATGCGATGGCCGATGTTACCCGAGTCGGCACGGCTCGCGGCGCATTCGTAGGGGCAACGTATCAGGCTGCCGGTAAAACGGGCACAGCGCAGGTCTATAGCCTGAAGGGCGCGAAGTATCACGCGGGCGCCGTTAATGAACGCCTGCGCGATCATGCCTTGTTTATTGCTTACGCGCCGTTCGATAACCCGCGCATAGCCGTCGCTCTGATCGTTGAGAATGGAGGATGGGGGGCAACGGTGGCGGCGCCCATCGCGCGCAAGGTATTTGATTATTGGCTTTCGCCGGATCGGACCAAGAATCAAAATGAAGTGAGCCTGCCTCAGTCGCTTTCGGCGCGGATAAATTCGCTTAAGCCGCTTGCAGACGATGCGGTGGGCGAATCGCCCGATGCCTTGGTGCGCAGTGAAGATCTGCCCGATAACGACGATGCTGGCGACGCGGACTCTTTGTCCGACATGACGCACACCGGGCCGCTGCCGGATGAACAAGGGCGGCCAACGCAATGAAGCGAATTATCCAATACGCGCTCAGGGCGATTACCGCGTTCGACTGGCCGTTGCTTGCTTTATTGGTGCTCATGTGTTTGCTGGGTTTGACGGTAATGCACTCGGCCGTGGGGGGAACCGACTGGCGCTTTGCGGATCAGTCCCGCAATTTTTTGATTGCGTTTGTTTTTATGTGGGTTGCCGCGCTATTGCCGCCGCCCGTGCTAATGCGTTTGGCGTTGCCTTCTTATATTGCAGGCATTGTTCTTTTGCTGGGGGTGGAGTTCCTTGGTGAAACGAGCAAAGGAGCGACTCGCTGGCTAAGCATTGGTTTTACCCGAATTCAGCCATCCGAGATGATGAAGATCGCGGTCCCCATGATGTTGGCGTGGTATTTTCATCGCAAGCAGGGGAAAATCAGTGTTATTGATTTTCTTGTCGCCACTGTTTTGCTGCTGGCGCCATTTGGGCTTATCGTAAAGCAGCCCGACTTGGGCACTGCGTTGCTCGTGTTTACGGCGGGGTTTTGCGTTATTTATTTGGGCGGCTTGTCGTTCAAGCTGTTGGCGCCGGTGGCTCTGGTGGCGGTGGTTGGCCTGGGCACGCTGGGGTATTACCAAACGCAGATATGCCAGCCTGAC
>JBDTGB010000238.1:0-2589 GCA_039937635.1 Burkholderiaceae bacterium
CCGCAACCAGTCGAATTTATCTCTCGCGAGGTGCATGTCCCCGAGACTATTTCGGTGGCCGATTTGGCCCACAAAATGTCGATCAAGGCGGCCGAGGTTATTAAACACCTTATGAAACTGGGCCAGATGGTGACGATTAATCAGGTGCTTGATCAGGAAACGGCCATGATTCTGGTTGAAGAGCTCGGCCACATCGCGATTGCAGCGAAGCTGGACGATCCCGAGGCCTTCCTGGATGTCGATGGCGATGAGCAGACTCAGGCCGAGGCTCTGCCGCGCGCGCCTGTCGTTACGGTGATGGGGCACGTCGATCATGGAAAAACGTCGCTGCTCGATTACATACGCCGCACGAAAGTCGCCTCGGGCGAAGCAGGCGGAATTACGCAGCACATTGGCGCATACAACGTTAAAACGAGCAAAGGAACGGTGACGTTTCTGGACACCCCGGGTCATGAAGCCTTCACGGCTATGCGCGCTCGGGGAACGAAAGCGACGGATATTGTCATTCTGGTTGTCGCGGCCGACGACGGCGTCATGCCGCAAACCAAAGAGGCCATTCACCACGCCAAGGCGGCGGGCGTGCCCTTGGTCGTTGCGATTAACAAAATCGATAAGCCGGATGCCAACCCGGAGCGGGTCAAGCAAGAATTGGTTGCCGAGGAAGTGGTGCCGGAACAGTACGGCGGTGATGTCCCCTTCATTTCGGTATCGGCTAAAACGGGAGCGGGTATTGATGATTTGCTCGATAGCGTCCTGTTGCAAGCCGAAATGCTGGAACTGAAAGCCCCTGTCGAGGCGCCGGCCAAGGGGGTCGTTATCGAGGCTCGCCTTGATAAGGGCCGCGGTCCAGTGGCGACTATTCTGATTCAAAGCGGCACTTTATCGCGCGGCGACGCTGTTTTGGTGGGCGCAAGTTATGGTCGCGTACGTGCGATGCTGAACGAAAACGCCAAGCCGATTTCCAGCGCCGGTCCATCGATTCCGATCGAAATACAAGGGCTGGCCGAGGTTCCAGCCGCTGGCGACGAGCTCATTGTCATGGCTGATGAACGCAAGGCGCGCGAAATCGCCTTGTTCCGCCAGGGTAAATTCCGCGACGTCAAACTGGCGCGGCAGCAAGCGGCCAAGCTTGAATCGATGTTCGATAACGTCGGCGAAGGAACGCAGACCTTGGCCTTGATCGTCAAGACCGATGTGCAGGGTTCGCAAGAGGCGCTGGTTTCGTCCCTTGTTAAATTGTCGACCAACGAAGTGCGGGTTCAGGTGGTGCATGCGGCTGTGGGCGGCATTTCCGAGAGCGACGTTAATTTGGCGATTGCATCGCATGCCGTGGTGATCGGGTTTAACGTGCGCGCCGAACTAAGCGCCAGAAAAGTGGCCGAGCACAACGGCATCGATCTGCGTTATTACAATGTTATCTACGATGCTGTCGATGATGTCCGCAATGCCATGTCAGGCATGCTGGCGCCTGAAAAGAGGGAAGAGATCATTGGCATGGTTGAAGTCCGCGAGGTCTTCAGTATTTCCCGAATTGGAACGATTGCGGGTTGTATGGTTGTCGACGGGATGGTGCATCGCGATTCACAAGTGCGCTTGTTGCGCGCCAATGTGGTGCACTGGACGGGTTGGCTGGACTCGTTGCGTCGCTTTAAAGACGATGTCAAAGAAGTCAAGTCGGGCTTCGATTGCGGTATTACGCTGAAAGGCAATAACGATGTCGAAGTGGGCGACCAATTGGAAATCTTTGAAATTAAAGAAGTTGCCCGGACTTTATAAGCATGAGTCGCCATAAGTCCAAACCGAACCCGGGTCGCAATACCCGGCTGGCCGACCAGATACAGAAAGATCTGGCGGGCCTGATCCAGCGCGAAGTCGACATCGCGCGGGCGGGGCTTGTTACCCTGACGGGAGTCGAATTGTCGGCGGATTATGCCCATGCGAAAGTGTATTTCACTGTCATGGGAGTGGAACCCGAGCAAGCAACCAGCGCGTTGGCGGAAAAAGCCGGCTGGTTGCATTCCTTGTTGTTTAAGCTGTTGCATATTCATACGGTCCCGACCCTGCGTTTTATTCACGACGATCAGCTCGCGCGCGGCCTTGCATTATCACGGCTTATTGATCAGGCGAATAGCCCTTGGGTTCCTCCTTCGTCTCCTCTGGACCCTGACAATCCTGACGGGCAACCGTAGAGAGCTGTCGTTTTTGTATAAGGCTTGATAAACGATGGCTTCCCGACGCGGGCAGGAGCTCGATGGCGTGTTGTTGCTGGATAAACCAGAAGGTTTGTCCAGCAATCATGCGTTGCAGCGCGCCAAGCACGCGCTCGATGCAAGGAAGGCGGGTCATACCGGCACCCTTGACCCCTTTGCGACCGGCTTGCTGGTGTGTTGTCTGGGGCGTGCGACCAAAATGGCCGGAAGCATGCTTGGCGCCGACAAGACCTACTTGGCCACCGTGCGTTTCGGACAAGAGACCGATACGGGCGATTTGACCGGCAGCGTGGTGTTCGAGGCGTCAAGGCCTTTTCAAGGCGTCGACAGGCATGATTTGGACGGTGTGCTGGTCAATTTTCGTGGCGAGATAGACCAG
>JBDTGB010000239.1:0-1897 GCA_039937635.1 Burkholderiaceae bacterium
TCCCGGTATTAACAAAGGCATGTCGCCCACGCGGCTTCGCACCTCGGCGATTTCATTGGGAAAGGTGGCTCCCACGACCAACGCGTATTGGCCGTTCGCATTCCACCGATCCGCCACCAGAGCGGCAACGTGCAAATATAAAGGCACTTTGTTTTCAGACTTGATGAATTGCAGGTCGGAGCCGCCTTGATTCGATGTGCGGCACAGGACGATTACTCCTTTTTCACGTCTGGCCAGGTACGGCTCGATACTGTCAAAACCCATATAAGGATTGACGGTGACGGCGTCGGCGTCATAGCGTTCGAAGGCTTCGCGCGCATATTGCTCGGCGGTCGAGCCGACATCGCCGCGCTTGGCGTCGAGCACGATGGGCAGCGACGGATAATGTTCGTGGATATAGCGGCACAGCGCCTCTAGCTGATCTTCGGCGCGGTGCGCTGAAAAGTAGGCGATTTGCGGCTTGATTCCACATACATAAGGCGCTGTCGCGTCGATGATGGCGCGGCAGAATTTATAGATGTCATCCGGCTGGCCCTGCATCTCCATCGGAAAGCGATCCGGGTTCGGGTCCAACCCTACCATCAATAAGGAATCGGAAAGGCTCCAGGCCTGATTAAGCTTCTGTGTAAATGTCATAAAGGGTGGCGTGAAGGAATCAACGTGAAGGGATTAACGGGCCGCCAGGTGGCTGGCAATGAGCGCCAGCCAGACGATTGTGGCGAAGATAATGGACAGCATGACGGCGGCGCTGCCCAGGTCTTTGGCTCGGCCGATTAATGCGTTTTCGTCCAGGGAAATGGCATCAGCCAGCGCCTCGACACCTGAATTGAGCAATTCCACAATAAGCATAAAGAAAAGTACGCCAATCAACGCGACGATTTCACCGGTGGTTTCGCCCACCCAGAAGGCTGCCGGCGTTAGCACCGCCGTTGCCAGCAGTTCCTGCCGAAAGGCCGCTTCGTGTTGGAATGCGGCGCGCGCGCCCTGAGCAGAATAGCGTAGCGCGTCAAGAAGCCGGCCGGTGCCGCCCTTGCTTTTATAAGGAGAATTCTGTGGAGTCATAGGCCCGATACGATTAAGCCTGGTGACGCCTTGCGGCTGGTCTTAAGGCGATTATGCATTGTAATAGTTAAAAAAAGTGCCGGTGTATTTTTGGCTTGGAAATGGTGTTCGAACCCGTTGGAAAATGGTGTAGAGTTTGGTCAAGGTTTATGATATTTCTTCGGCTCTTGCAATAAGGAAACCCAACTCGTGAACAGTCATTTGTTTTCGCCCTTGGTGATCGGTCAGCAAACGTTCCCCAACCGGATCGTGGTTTCACCTATGTGTCAGTATTCGGCCAATGATGGCTGCGCATCCACCTGGCACCATGTGCATTGGGGAATGCTGGCGGGGTCAGGCGCCGGCTTGATCATGATCGAGGCGACCGGTGTGGAGCGCGCCGGGCGAATTACGCACGGCTGTCTGGGCCTTTATAGCGACGCCAATGAATTGGCGCTGCGTGAAGCGCTGGTGGTTGCCCGTCAGGTAAGTCCTGTCAAGTTCGGCATACAGTTAGCCCATGCGGGGCGCAAGGGTTCGTGCGAAGTTCCCTGGAGGGGCGGCGCGAGGCTGCCGCAGGGCCAGGATCCGTGGCGCACTTTCTCGGCGTCGGCTGTGGAAGACGCTGATACCGTGGCGTGCACCCGGGCCGATATGGATCGGATTCGCGATGCCTTTGTTGAATCCACGCGGCGGGCCGTTCGCGTTGGGTTGGATGTGATCGAAGTGCATGCCGCGCACGGCTATTTATTTCATCAATTTTTGTCTTCCCTATCTAATAAGCGCACGGACCAATACGGCGGCAGCCTGGAAAATCGCATGCGTTTTCCTCTTGAAGTATTCAAGGCGATAAAAG
>JBDTGB010000240.1:0-4752 GCA_039937635.1 Burkholderiaceae bacterium
GTTTTCAATACCGCCATGACGGGTTATCAGGAAATCCTGACAGACCCGAGCTATAGCGGCCAAATTATCACGCTGACATATCCGCATATCGGAAATACAGGCATTAACGAGCAAGACGCCGAATCCAGTCGGATTCACGCTGCCGGACTGGTTGTGCGCGATTGTTCTTTGCGTGTTTCCAATTTCCGATCAACGCTTTCTTTGCCCGAATATCTGAAATCGCAGGGCGTTGTTGCGATTTCAGATATCGACACACGCAAATTGACGCGGATCTTGCGCGACAAGGGCGCGCAAGGTGCGTGTATTCTGGTGGGCGATAATGTCGATCAGGCGATTAGGCTTGCCAAATCCTTCACGGGCATGACGGGACAGGATCTGGCCAAGGTGGTTTCGATTAAAACCGCCCAGCCATGGATCGACGGTTCGTGGCGGTTGAATGAAGGCTTCAGGCAGCCGAAGACAGGCGCTTACCACGTCGTGGCGTACGACTTTGGCGTCAAGTCGAACATATTGCGTCTGCTGGCTGATCGCGGCTGCCGCGTTACCGTGGTTCCGGCCCAGACTTCGGCCGCCGATGTGCTGGCGCTGAAACCGGATGGAATATTCCTTTCCAATGGGCCGGGCGACCCCGAGCCCTGCGACTACGCAATCGAAGTAACCAAAGTGGCTTTAGCCCGCAAGATCCCGCTATTCGGGATTTGCCTGGGGCAGCAGATCATTGGCTTGGCCCTTGGTGGCAAAACGGTAAAAATGAAGACTGGTCATCATGGCGCCAACCATCCTGTTCAGGATCTGGATTCGGGACGTGTATTTATCACCAGTCAGAATCATGGGTTTAATGTCGACCCCGATACCCTGCCTTCCAATGTTCGAATAACCCACCGCTCCTTGTTCGATGGGTCTTTGCAGGGATTCGAACTTACTGATAGCCCCGCCTTCTGTTTTCAGGGCCATCCCGAAGCCAGCCCCGGCCCGCACGACATCATCGTGTTATTCGACAAATTCATCAGCCTTATGGCCGCAAAGAAATAAATCAGCATTATGCCCAAGCGTACAGATATAAAAAGCATTCTTATTATTGGCGCAGGCCCGATTGTTATCGGTCAGGCTTGCGAATTTGATTACTCGGGGGCGCAGGCGTGCAAGGCGCTCAAGGCCGAACACTACCGAACCATTCTGGTTAACAGTAATCCGGCCACCATCATGACCGACCCCGAAACGGCGGACGTGACCTATATCGAGCCGATTACCTGGCAAGTTCTTGAAAAGATTATCGAGCGTGAAAGACCCGATGCCTTGTTGCCGACCATGGGCGGTCAGACCGCGCTGAATTGCGCGCTTGATCTGGCTCATAATGGCGTGCTGGAAAAATACGGCGTCGAGCTTATTGGCGCTAATGAACACGCCATTGATAAGGCGGAAGATCGCCAGAAATTTAAACAGGCGATGACGTCAATAGGTCTGGAATCGGCCAAGTCGGGTGTGGCGCATTCAATGGACGAAGCCTGGGATGCGCAACGCCGCATCGCGGAACAAGTCGAATCTTCCGGCTTTCCAGTGGTTATCCGCCCCAGCTTTACGCTGGGAGGGTCAGGTGGCGGAATCGCTTACAACCCTGAAGAATTCGAGGCCATTTGCCGCCGCGGACTGGAAGCATCGCCCACTCGGGAATTGCTGATCGAGGAATCACTGCTGGGCTGGAAAGAATTCGAGACAGAGGTCGTGCGCGACAGCGCCGATAACTGTATTATTGTTTGCGTGATCGAGAACCTGGATCCGATGGGGGTGCATACCGGTGACTCGATCACTATTGCCCCGGCGCAAACCCTGACCGACAAAGAATACCAGATCATGCGCGACGCATCGATTGCGATATTGCGCGAAATCGGCGTTGATACCGGAGGGTCGAACGTACAGTTCGCTGTGAACCCCGAAGACGGTCGCATGATCGTTATTGAAATGAATCCGCGTGTTTCGCGTTCTTCGGCTCTGGCTTCCAAAGCGACCGGTTTCCCGATTGCCAAGGTGGCTGCTCGTTTGGCAGTGGGTTACACGCTTGATGAACTGAAAAACGAAATTACCGGCGGCGCCACTCCCGCTTCGTTCGAGCCCACCCTCGACTATGTTGTAACCAAGGTGCCGCGCTTTACGTTCGAGAAATTTCCTCAGGCCGATTCTCGCTTGACAACGCAGATGAAGTCGGTGGGCGAGGTCATGGCCATCGGCCGCACTTTTCAGGAATCGTTTCAAAAGGCGTTGCGCGGCCTTGAAGTCGGTGTCGATGGCTTGAATCAGAAAACCACGGACAGAGAGAAGCTGCAGATCGAGCTGGGCGAGCCGGGCCCCGAGCGTATCTGGTATGTGGGCGATGCCTTCGCGCAAGGCTTTAGCCTTGAAGAAGTGCACGACCTGACGCGCATCGATCCGTGGTTCCTGGCGCAGATCAAGGAAATCGTCGATATTGAGCTGGCCCTCGAACAGAAAACCCTGGCGGAGCTTGATTTTGACGATATCTGGCAATTGAAACGCCACGGTTTTTCGGATCGGCGGCTTGCTTTCTTGCTGGATACGTCCGAGACCGAAGTTCGCAAACTGCGTCATCAACTGGGCATACGTCCCGTGTATAAACGGGTCGACACCTGCGCGGCCGAGTTCGCCACTAACACTGCTTATATGTATTCGACTTACGAAGACGAATGCGAAGCGCACCCCACTGATCGCCCAAAGATTATTGTCCTGGGCGGCGGGCCGAACCGGATTGGCCAGGGTATTGAATTCGATTACTGCTGCGTGCATGCGGCGCTTGCGCTGCGCGAAGATGGTTACGAAACCATCATGATCAATTGCAACCCCGAAACAGTGTCAACCGATTACGATACCTCCGATCGCCTGTATTTCGAGCCCGTTACTCTGGAAGACGTGCTCGAGATCGTACACAAGGAAAAGCCGGTGGGCGTTATTGTCCAGTACGGCGGTCAGACTCCCTTGAAACTTGCGCGCGCGCTTGAAACCAACGGGGTGCCGATTATTGGAACCAGTCCTGAATCGATTGATGTGGCCGAGGACCGCGAGCGCTTCCAGAAGCTGCTGAACAAGCTGGGCTTGCGTCAGCCGGTTAATCGCACGGCGCGCACGGAAGGCGAGGCCTTGATCCATGCCGCCGAAATCGGCTACCCGCTGGTGGTTCGTCCAAGCTATGTGCTGGGTGGGCGCGCGATGGAAATTGTGTACGGGCAGCAGGATCTTGAGCGCTACATGCGCGAGGCCGTTAAAGTCAGCAATGATTCCCCGGTTCTGCTGGATCACTTCCTGAATAACGCCACCGAGGTCGACGTGGATTGCATTGCCGATGGCGAACAGGTGTTCATCGCCGGCGTTATGGAACACATCGAACAAGCGGGCGTTCATTCGGGCGATTCAGCGTGCAGCCTGCCGCCTTATTCCTTGTCGCCCGAGATCGTTAACGAGATAAAACGTCAGACCTCGCTTATGGCGCACGCATTGAACGTCAAAGGCCTGATGAACGTCCAGTTTGCCATACAGAATGGCGACGTTTATGTGCTGGAGGTCAATCCGCGCGCGTCGCGCACGGTGCCTTTTGTTTCCAAGGCGACAGGCCTTCAATTGGCGAAAATCGCGGCCCGGGTCATGGCGGGTACGACACTGGCCGCGCAGGGCATTGTCAAGGAAGTCATACCTCCTTATTTTTCGGTTAAAGAAGCAGTTTTTCCGTTTATTAAGTTCCCCGGTGTCGACACCATCCTGGGGCCGGAAATGAAGTCGACGGGCGAGGTCATGGGGGTTGGAAAAAGTTTTGGCGAAGCGTTTATCAAGTCGCAACTGGCTTCCGGCGCCTCCTTGCCTGAATCAGGCGTTGTTTTCATCAGTGTTAAAGACCAGGACAAGCCGCACGCTATTGACGTTGCGCGTGGTTTGACAGCGCTTGGGTTCACTCTTGTCGCAACGCGCGGGACGGCGACGGCAATTCGGGCGGCTGGCCTGGCTGTGCAAGTTGTCAACAAAGTTACCGAAGGGCGCCCTCATATCGTCGACATGATCAAGAATGGCGAGATTTCGCTGGTCATTAATACCGTTGACGAGCGGCGCAACGCCATTGCCGATTCGCGCCTTATCCGCACTCATGCGCTGGCCGCGCGGGTCACGTTCTTTACGACCATCGCGGGTGCGATGGCCGCCGAACAGGGCCTGCAGTATCGCCGCAGTAGCGATGGCATGAAGGTGTATTCCTTGCAGTCGTTGCATGCCTCGATTCGCGCCTGACAGGGGGCGGCGGCGCCCGTGATGCGCGTGTTCATTACGGGCGCCAGCAGCGGGATAGGCGCGGCCCTGGCTGCCGTGTATGCGCGCAGGGGTGCTCAATTGGCCTTGGTGGGGCGTCGTGAACGGGCTCTTCTGGATTTACAGGACATTCTGCCCGGCGAACATAGAAATTACATGGTGGACGTCAGGGATCGGCCAGCCTTGCATGCGGCGGCGGCCGATTTTTTGGCTCTGGGACCTGTTGATGTGGTCATTGCCTGCGCCGGAATCAGCGCCGGCACGCTAACCGAAGAACTGGGCGATTACGAGGTCTTTGAATCGATCATCGCCACTAACCTGAATGCGACGGTGGCCACGTTTGAGCCGTTTGTCTCGTCAATGAGGGCGCGCGGCCAGGGCCGGCTGGTGGGTGTTTCCAGCGTGGCGGCGGTGCGCGGACTGCCTGGGGCCGGCGCCTATAGCGCCTCGAAA
>JBDTGB010000241.1:0-5436 GCA_039937635.1 Burkholderiaceae bacterium
ATGAATCGGCTTAGCTGGGATGGTTCCAGCGCAATGGTGTGTTTGAGTTGGATCGCGGTGCTTACCGGCTTGGGCGTGTTCTGGACCGACACGTCTTGCGGGTCGTTTAGCAAGCAGACGTCCCAGCCCAACTGCTTCATCCAACTGGCGATGACCGGCGCGCGTATGTTATCGAAATCGCAGATCACGATTTTTGATTTGCGCACACCGATATACTGATCCGTGGCCTGTATCAGTTGCCCACCAGGAGTGTGTTGAGCGCCGGCAGGCATGTTAATCGCCGCTTCTTCGGCGGTGCGTATATCGCATAAAAAAATGTTGCGATTCCCATTCGTCAGCCATGATTCGACCTGCGTCGCCTGCACTGTTGGCAACCTGAATTTTTCTATTAACCGAGCGGCGCGATCTTTTAGCAAGGGCTTGCTGTCTTCCGGGATAGATGGTGGGTAAAGCCGGTTTGAGCGGTGTTCCAGTGGCAGGTCCGCCAGGAACCAACCTTGCGTGCCGTTTTCCAGTGCGTAAACCTTGTTTGGAATGTTCAGGCTGATAAGCGATTGCGCCCCGATAATGCTGCGCGTGCGGCCCGCACAGTTGACGACAACGGTCGTGTCGGGGTTGGGCGCGAGCTCATTGATACGCAAGGCCAGTTCGCCATTCGGGCAGCAGACCGAACCCGGAATATTCATTTTTTTATATTCTTCAATGGGGCGGCCATCCAGAACGATCAAGTCAGCGTTCTTGTCCTGCTGCATGGCATGCAATTGGGTGGCGGATAACGTTGGAATGTCGTAGGCATGTTCGGCGATTTCACCGAACGCTTTGCTGGGTAGATTGACTCCGGCGAACGTTTTAAATCCGGCGTCTGTCCAGCTTTCGATTCCACCCTGCAGCGCGAAAATCTGGGTGTAGCCAAGGCGAAACAGCGCCTGCGCCGCGGCAAGCACGATGGCTGCGCCGCTTTCATCCGCGACCAGAACTGTGCGGGTCGACTTTCTCGGCACAAGTCGGCCGATGTCCAGTTCCAGGCTGCTGTAGGGCAAAGGAACCGCGAAGAACAGGTGATTTTCCCCGTATGGTCCATGCTCGCGGATGTCCAGCAGCGCAAGCTCCTGGTCGTCGTGAATCCACGTTTTTAATTCATTGGCGTCAATGGATGGCGTGGTGGGGCGCGTCATGATGCAGCGGGGCTGAGACGTGTTTTTACGCCGACCGACATTAGTTTATAGGTATTGTTTTCGGTGTCGAACGCAATGCGTGAGTTTAACTTTTCCAGCGCAAGGCCGTACATGTGCAGGTGACGAATTACCCCGGGGCCTTCTATCTTTACGGCGTGAATGTCGTCAGCCAGCAGGGCAATGCCGCCGCCCGGCGCCACGGGATGTTCACCCACCTTTGACAGGATTGCGACGCCGGGTTGCGAACTATCGTCGGTGCGGTCGTAAAGATAATTATTTTCCACGCCCTGAACGGCCGCGATACAGGCCCAGGTTGTATGGTTATGCGGGATGATTCGTTTCCCCTGTCTCATGACATTCAGGTACAAAGCGTATGTGCTGTCAGGTTCTTGGTGAATCAGATAGCGCGCTTGCAGATCGCCTTCGGTTGGCTCGGGATAGTACGTATCGGACCACCATTGCTCGTGAGAGGCCAGGTCGACAAGCGCGGACAGCACGGTGTCGAGCTTCTTTCGAGTTACGTCATGGGCGGTTGCCTGTTTGGCGATGCTGATGAATCGTGATAGAGCAGCGGATTTTTCGGTGGTCGTAGTCATGATTGTCTCCTGCGATGAATAGGAATATAGACTGCCTCGTGTCAAAGCACCACCCCCCGATTGCTGGCGGACGTTGCCCCTATGCATGGCGCATATTTTGCCGTCTTGCCGTTAGTGTGTTAAACCCGTTTGGGCCCAAGGACTAGAGTTCCAGACATACACGGCGCGTAGGCTCGCTTTATCAGCACAGACAGAGGTTTAAATTGCGGATACTTTTTTATTCACCGGACTCGGAAAGCGTTGATGAATGGATTCATTTCCTGGCTGCCGAGGGAATTCGTTTCGATCCCGTAAGGTGGGAGCTGGGGGATCGCCCAAGCGGGGTCGAAATCATGATTACCCGGTTTCCCAAAGACGAAATGTTCCGGGGTGAAACCCATTTGAAGGTTGTATTTAACGTGACGGCAGGCGTGGACACGCTTTTGAAAATGAAATCCCTGCCCGTTCATGTCCCGATTGTTCGTCTGGAAGACTCGGGCATGGCGACCAAGATGGCCGAATATGTCATCCATGCGGTGGCGGATATCAGCCGCAGCATGGGGAAATATAGACAAGCGAAAAAAGATAAAACATGGCTTCCTGAACATCGTAGTTACGTGGAGGACTGGCCGATTGGCGTAATGGGGCTGGGCGTGATCGGGCGCGAAGTGGCGGCGCAGGTGGCGCATTTGGGGTATCCGGTGAACGGTTGGGCGCGATCCCGGCACACGTTGGACGGAGTCGCCTGCTATGCGGGTAAGGCGGATTTTAAAAACTTCGTGTCGCGGTCCCGCGTATTGGTCAATGTGTTGCCCGTGACGAAAGAAACCGAAAATATCCTGAATAAAGAGATGTTCAGTTTTTTGCTTCCCGATGGCTACGTCATTAATATGGGGCGCGGCCAGCATCTGGACGAAAGCGACCTGACCGAGAGCATCGCTGATGGAACGCTGGCTGGCGCCGTATTGGATGTTTTTCGCAAAGAGCCCTTGCCGGCGGATCATCCTTTTTGGACCAACCCCGCTATTACCATCACCCCGCATGTGTCGGGAACCACCGATATGAAAGCGGCTATGAAACAAGTTGCCGGAAAGCTCAGGGCGTGGCAGGCGGGGGAAAAGATGAGCGGCGTGGTGGATCGCGCTACGGGGTACTAGGCAGTTCGCGTTAACCGGGCGCTACCCCTGCGCCCGGAAAATCAGGATAACCATGAACAAGCCAGTTTCCCGTAGCGCGAATTGCATTTTTCCTTTATGTGCGCGCATTACTTCCTGAACGATCGACAATCCCAGACTGGCGCCGCTACGCCCGCCGCTGCGCGCGGAGAACGGTTTTCTGACCCGGCGCCAGTCGCCTGAGGGGATCCCGGGCCCATCGTCGATAAATCGCAGTTCCCAGTTTTTTTGCTTGCGTACTATTTCGACATGCAGAAGCGATACAGCGCCGTACTGCAGCGCGTTCTCGATGATGTTTTTGACGGCCTCGCGCAGTGTCGTTGTATCCCCTTTAACCAGACACGGTTCGTCGGGTGCGGTCATGGCGATGTTCAGGTTCCGCTCGGCGTGGTTCGATAGTATTTCGGCCATTTCAGTCCGGACCAATTCAGCCAGATCGATCGTTGTCATTGGCGTTGTTTCGGCTCGTTGTTGCACCATGGCGTGATTGATCAATTGGTTCACGAGGGATCCAAGATCGTGCGTCAAAGTGCGCAGTCGCGCCAGGTGGGTCTGCTTTTTGTCTTCCTGCGTTTGCATTGACAGCAGTTCGATTTGCGAGAGCAAGGCAGTGACGGGAGTGCGCAACTGATGCGCGGCTTCGCCAATGACGCGCCGCGTGACAGCCTGGTGCATCGCCAGGCGGCGCATAAATTCATTTACTGTCGTGACCAGGGCGTGAATTTCGACCGGGGCGTCCAGCGATAAGGGCGAGAGTTCGTGCGGGTCGCGTTTACTGATGGCCCGTTCGATTTCAGTTAGTGGCGAAAGGGCCTGATAAAGCGTGAACATGGCGGCGATAATGGTTAGTATGCCCATGACCAGGGTGACCAGAAATGCATTGGTTGTCAGACTTTTTGCGAACGATAGCCTGGCTGTCTTGGTCTGCGCCAACACGATAACCGCCCAGGGATGCGGGCCGGCTACGGGCATGCGTCTACCCACTATTGCTATTCTGACTGGGTATCCGCCGTAGGTGTCGTCGTAAAGTACAGGGCCGTCTTTCAGCTTGTCCCAGGGAATGACCGGTTTGAAATCGATGTCGCCTGCAACGGTTCGTCCGTCGGGGTCGATGACGGCATAGAACGCTTTGTCGCCGGGCGCCAACAACGAGAGTGCGGCGATCGGCACGTCGACGGTTACGGAGTTTTTTTGGTACCACGTGTTCTCGGCGATTTGCAGTGCGTTGCCTGTAAGAATTCGGTCATAGGCTTGGTTCGCGGCGAACCGCGTGGCCAGCCAAATGGCGATTAACAACACGATGGCGCTGATCGCCAGCACGACTCCGATCCGTACAACCAGGCGCGTGTAGAGCGAATTCCTTGTTGCGATCATGACACAACGACCTGGTAGCCCAGGCCGCGCAGGGTTCGAATCTTGAAGTGGGCTCCGGTCAGTTTTTTGCGTAGCCGTGCAATGTATTGTTCGACGGTATTGGCATTGGGTGTGTCGTCAATGCTGAACAGCCGGTCGATTAGTTCGTCTTTGCCAAAAATGCGCCCCGGACGCGTGATCATGACTTCCAGCAGCATGACTTCCCGGCGGGTCATATCCAGCGCGGCGCCGTCAAGTTCGACGCTGCGGCTTTTGCGGTCGATCGTCAGGTTGGCGCAGGTAAGAAGGTTGGTCGGGTTGCCGCTGCCTTGTCGCAATAATGCCCTGATGCGCGCCTCGAGCTCGCGAAAATCGAAGGGTTTGACCAGGTAATCGTTCGCACCCATGTCAAGCGCCTTGACGCGTTCTTCAATTTCCCCGCATGCCGTCAGCATCAGGACTTGTGTGTTTAGTTTTTTATCGCGCGCACGCTTAAGCAGCGCGAAGCCATCCATTTCGGGCAGCATGACGTCAAGAATCAGCAGGTCGTAATAGTCGGCCGTGACCCGGTCGGACGCGCGCCCGCCGTGGGATTCCCAATCCACTGTGTGGCCCATGCGTGTTGTGTGCGCGATGATTGCCTCGGCCACATCGGCGGCGTCTTCCACCAAAAGAATGCGCATTTCCTTGTTCGCCGATTTGTCAGGTTCAGTACAGGTTCAGAAGCTAGCATCGTAGCCGAAGATGATAAAAAATTGGGAGACATCATGAATAGCGCCGCCGTTGTTACCGGCCAAGGATTGTCCGGCGTGCTTGATTTGCCGCCGCCGTTGCTCGAAATTGATAATGTCACGGTGCAATATAAAACTGACGAATATTTAATCACGGCCGCTCAACAAGTAAGTTTTAAAGTTTATCCATCGGATCGATACATTTTGCTTGGGCCGTCGGGTTGCGGAAAATCCACTTTGCTAAAGGCGGTCGGCGGCTATATCAAGCCGACGCAGGGCACGATTCGCCTGAAGGGGCATGAAGTCCAGGAGCCAGGCCCGGACCGGATGATGGTGTTTCAGGAGTTCGATCAGTTATTGCCCTGGAAAACGGTGCGTCAGAACGTTGAGTTCGCGCTGGAGGCCAGTGGCTCGCTCAGCGGCAAGC
>JBDTGB010000242.1:0-11178 GCA_039937635.1 Burkholderiaceae bacterium
GTGCGCTATCACTGGAGCGGCATTCCGACCAGCATCGATCCCAAAACCTTCCGCGTCAATGTCACAGGCAAGGTGAACACTCCGTTGGCGCTTTCGCTGGACGAAATCAAGGCGATGGGACGGGTCGAAATCGCCGCTGCTCATCAGTGCTCAGGCAATAGCCGCGGTTTTTCCAATCCACGGGTCAATGGCGGGGAATCGGCCAATGGCGCGATGGGTAATGCGACCTGGACCGGAGTGCCGTTAAAAAAAGTGCTTGAAAAGGCTGGCATACAACCTGGCGCGGTGCAAGTGAGCTTTAATGGGTTGGATCATCCGCCCCTGGGCAATGGCCCCGATTTCATCAAGGCGCTTGATCTGGACCATGCTATGGATGGCGAAGTGATGCTTGCATGGGCCATGAACGGCGCCGATTTGCCCATGCTCAATGGCTACCCCTTGCGTCTTGTTGTGCCAGGATATTTTGGTACGTATTGGGTCAAGCACTTGTCCGATATCGAAGTCATTGATAAGCCATTGGCCAACTTTTGGATGGCTACGGCTTATCGCATTCCCGATAATCAATGTGCTTGCGTCGAGCCCGGTGGCAAAATGGGAAAGTCGCGGCCTATCGGCCGGTTTTCTGTTCGTTCGTTCATTACCAGTGTGCTGGATGGCGGCAAGATTCCTGCATCAAAATCGACGCTGCTGCGGGGAATAGCTTTCGATGGCGGTTATGGCATTGCGGGTGTCGAAGTGTCGGCCGATACGGGCAAGACCTGGCATCAGGCAAAATTGGGTAAGGATTACGGGAAATATTCCTTCCGCGAATGGACTTTACCTTTCAAACCCACGCGGAAAGGAGCGCTGGAACTGAATGTGCGTGCCGTCAATCGCATAGGGCAAAGCCAGCCGATGGAGGCCTTGTGGAACCCGTCAGGCTATATGCGCAATGTGGTGGAAGTTACTCACCTCACGGCCGTTTAAGGAGACAACAATGAAGAAGCAAGTGATGGCATTCGTTGCTGGCGCTGCAATGGCGTTGTTGGGTCCGGTGGCTTCGTCGGCGCAGACTCTAGATATTCAGTTGCCACCCGAAACTGCTACGCTCAAACCCAGCACTATGCCGGGCTATGTGCTGGCGTTGCGTAATTGTATGGCTTGCCATTCGGCGCAGTACCCGCAGACTCAGCCAGCTTCGTCGCACGCCTGGTGGGAAGGCGAGGTCAAGAAAATGAAGAGTGCCTACGGTGCGCAGTTTCCCGATGCTGATATACCCGCCATGGCGGATTATCTGTCGGCAACATATGGTTCGGGCAAAGGCTCGGACGAAGCCAATGCTCCGGCGGCGTCGGCGAAATCCCGAACGACACAATAGTGCCGGTCAAGGTATTTCCGGGTGCCCTTTAATAGGCGTGTCGTCGCGCACTGGCACGGTCTGGCGCTCGATCATGCGGCGAATGCGTGGGGGCTCCAGACCACGATGCATCGCCAGCAGCCTGTCGAAAACGGCGGCATCTGACTGGGTGCGCCGCTGATGGTGACGCACATATTCCACCCAGGTTGGCACGTGGTAGCTTTCCGTCCATATGCGGGGGTTTTCAAGGTCGCGCAAAAGCGCCCATTGGCGGGCGCCGTCGCGGATACGAATGCGACGGCGCTGAGCCATTGCTGTCAGGAAGTCATGAACGTCAACCTGTTCGATCTCATAGTCGGCCATGATCAGGATTGGGCCGCTACGCGGATTCAGATCCAGTTGCAGCTCGGGCTCGCTGAAGCGGTCAAGAGGGTCGAGATTCAGCGTGCTGAATTCGGGTAGTGCAAAACGCAGCCCTATCAATGCCCCCAGGATGAGTGCAAAGCCTGAGGAAATGAGTGCCTGGTCCGCCCCGTGGGCATCGGCTATAACGCCCCATAGCCAACTGCCTGCGGCCATCCCGCCGAAGGTAGCCGTCTGATATAGCGCAAGAGCTCGTCCAACAACCCAACGTGGCGTTGAGAGCTGCACGGTGACGTTGAAGAGCGATAGCGTCAGCACCCAGCACGCTCCGGCCGGCAGCAAAGCCAGACAGCTCAGCCACAGATCGCGGCTTTGCGCGAGTATGACAGCGCTTAGCGCAAAACCTAGAAACGACGCGCGCACGATAGTTTCATTGCTCCAGCGCTCGCGGACATGCGCGTTGAGCAATGCGCCTGCGATGGCGCCGCATCCGAAACAGCCCAGCAATATTCCATAACTGAAGGCGCCGCCCTTTACAAGGTCGCGTGCAACCAGAGGCAATAGCGCAAGTATTCCCACCGCCGCAAGTCCGAAGATAAAGCTTCGGAATAGCACTTTTAGAAGATTGGGCGACATCGCGATATAGCGCAGGCCCGCCGAGATTGCGCTGCCGAATGCCTCGTGCGGCAGGCTGCGGGGTGTTCGCTGCGGTTTCCAGCGCGCGAGTGCCATGATCAGGGCGATGTAGCTGACCGCGTTCAGGGCAAAGGCAAACGCCGCTCCGGCGAGCGCGACGATCACGCCCCCGACGGCCGGGCCAACGCTGCGCATAAGGTTGTAGCTCACGCTGTTTAGCGTTACTGCTCCCGGAAGGTCCTCGCGCGGAACGATGTCGCCCATCGAGGCTTGCCATGATGGATTGTGTAGAGCCGTGCCGCAGCCGATAAAGAACGTGAAGGTCAGCAGCAACCAGGGCGAGAGCAGCCCGGTTATGGCAAAGATCGCCAAGACGGCCGATACCAGCATCATTATGACCTGGGCAGCCAGCATAATGTTGCGGCGATCGAAATTGTCGGCAAGCGCTCCGGCAGCGAGCGAGAAAATCATGATCGGCAGCGTGGTTGCCGCTTGCACGAGGGCCACCATATCGTCCGAATTCGAGATTGTGGTCATCAGCCAGCCGGCGCCCACTGTCTGAACCAGGCCGCCAAGGTTCGAGGCAAGCGTTGCCGTCCATAGCGCACGGAACGTGGTATGTCGAAACGGGGCTAATGGCGATGCTCGTTCGGGCATCCCGAAATCTCCAGTATGCATGCTCGGGATTCGCATGTCCGCAGGTCAACTTTATGCAACGGATTTATTGTAGCAGCGGTGTGAGTTCCCGGATTGACGGTATTGAGGCGTCATTGGGTAAGCCCTGACGGGACGCCGCACCCTTGGAAACACTTATTGACGCCTGATGTGTTCGGTGACTAAGATCGACCGGATACTTCTTTGTGTTGCAAGGGTCGTGACCGGATTTGCGATAAATAATTATCTGCGACACACAATCATAATCGGCGGGAGAGACTTCGGATGAAGGTTTTCAAGAGCATTCAATATACGGCTATAGCGGCCACTCTGGCGCTTGGTATGGGGCTAAGCCCCGCCACGCAAGCGAAAACATTTCACTGGGCGTATCAGGGCGACGCAGTGTCGCTTGATCCCATGGCGATAAACGAAACTTTTACGCTGGGGTTTCAGCATTCTTTTTACGAGCCGCTGGCGGCTTACAACAAAGACCTGCAATTAATTCCGGCGCTTGCCGTGAAATGGGAAAACACCGAGCCCACGAAATGGGTTTTCCACCTGCGCAAGGGTGTCAAGTTCCACGACGGCAGCCCATTTACCGCTGACGACGTTATTTTTTCCTGGAAGCGCGGCATGACGCCGGGCTCCGACATGAAGGGTTTTAGTGGCCGCGCCACCGACGTCAAGAAAATTGACGACTATACGGTCGAGGTCACCACACCTAAACCCAACCCGATTCTGCCGCGCGATTGGGTTTATTTACGCATGATGAGCAAATCGTGGTCCGAAAAGAACGGCACCGCAGAAGCGACTAATGTCAAAACGGGCGCCAGCAACTACGCCAACCTGCACGAAAATGGCACCGGGCCTTTTATGGTGGTCGACCGCCAACCCGATGTCAAAACCACGTTAAAGCGCTTCGACGGCTATTGGGACAAGGACATGCCGGGCAATATTACCGATATTGTGTTTCAGCCAATCACACAGGAATCCACGCGGGTTGCCGCGCTGATTTCGGGCGAAATGGACTTCGTTCAGCCAGTGCCGGTGCAGGACTGGCCCAGACTTGAAAAGGAGCCTGGCGTTCAGATTCTTAACGGGCCCGAAGCGCGCGCCGTCTTTATCGGGATGGATCAACTGCGCGACGAATTGTTGTTTTCAACCGTGAAAGGCAAGAATCCCTTTAAGGACAAGCGCGTGCGTGAAGCGGTTGTTCTTAGCGTCGATACCAATGTCATCAATCAAAAAATCATGCGTAATGCAGCCAAACCGCTGGGTTCATTGATTGCCGACAAAATAAACGGCTACGACGACTCGTTTGGCAAACCATATAAGCCCGACTTGGAAAAGGCTAAAAAACTGTTGGCCGAGGCGGGTTACCCTAACGGCTTTGGGGTGCGGCTGGATTGCCCGAACGATCGATATGTCAATGACGAAAAAGTATGTCAGGCGGTTGCCGCCATGCTGGCTCGCGTTGGAATCAAAATCGATTTGCTGGCGCAGACCAAGTCGAAATGGTTTGCCAATATTCTGCTTCAGGCGGGCAACAATACCAGTATGTATTTGCTGGGCTGGACGCCTCCTCCGATCGATGCGGAAGACGCACTTAGCAATCTGGTTGCCTGCCGCAATCCGAAGACGGGGGTGGGGCAATACAACCTGGGTGGTTACTGCAATAAAACGATCGATGCACTAATTGCAAAGATTGGCGTGGAAACAGACCAAGTCAAACGGAATGCGCTAATTAAAGATGCCTTCATGACCTTGCGCGACGACTATGGGTATCTGCCACTGCATCAACAGCCGATGTCCTGGGGAATCAAAAAGGGCATCAAGGTGCAACAGCGCAGCGATGACGTGCTTGATATGCGCTCTGTAATTCTGCCATAGCGCGACGGGTATTTGTAAAGGCGCCTGAGGCCCGTCCGCAGTGTCTCAGGCGCGCTTTGCGTCAGTTCAATCCTTGGTGTATGGGGCCAGATGCTCAGTTTCATTGTGCGGCGAATCTTCCAGTCGGTTTTTGTCATGCTGGCGGTTGGTTTTATCGCGTTTGCGTTGTTTCGTTATGTGGGCGACCCGGTCAGCAATCTCGTCGGCCAGGACACCACAATGGCCGAGCGGGTGCTGTTGAAAGAACAACTGGGCCTGAACGATCCGTTTATGGTGCAGTACGCGCGTTTTATCGGTAATGCGGCGCGGGGCGATTTTGGTGTTTCCTACCGCCAGCGACGCCCCGTCAGCGAGCTGATTGCAAGCCGGATGCCGGCGACACTTGAACTTTCGTTCATATCGGTGCTTATCGCTTTGTTCATGGGCGTTCCCATGGGCATTTACACGGCGCTTAAGCGCCGTGGAGTCTTGTCTCGCTCCTTCATGATCATTTCTTTGCTGGGTATTTCCCTGCCAACGTTTTTGATTGGCATTCTAATGATCCTGCTGTTTGGCGTCGTTCTGCGTTGGCTGCCCAGTTTCGGGCGTGGCGATGTGGTGTACCTTGGCTGGTGGAGTTCGGGCCTGTTTTCTGAAAGCGGCTGGCGTTCGATTATTATGCCGGCCTTTACGCTGGCGCTGTTCCAAATGACCCTGATCATGCGACTGGTGCGAGCCGAAATGCTCGAGGTGCTGCAGACCGATTTCATTAAATTTGCGCGCGCGCGCGGCCTACCGGAGCGCTTGATCAATTTTCGTCATGCGCTGAAGAATACGCTGGTGCCCGTCATTACAATCACCGGACTGCAGTTGGGATCGATTATTGCTTTTTCGATCATTACCGAAACAGTTTTTCAGTGGCCTGGCATGGGGCTGCTGTTTATTCAGTCGATCGGGACTGTTGACATCCCTGTCATGGCGGCTTACCTCTTGTTGATCGCATTGTTCTTCGTAATCATTAACCTTATCGTCGATCTGCTTTATTTTGCGGTCGATCCACGCTTGCGCGTGCAAAAGGGCTAAGGACGTAAAACAATGGTCAAAAACGCGTTCTCTCGTGTTTACCACAGCGATTTGCTCTACAGTTTTGGCCATTCGCCAACGGCCATTATTTCAGCAATAGTCGCCTTGGCGATTGTTCTTGGAGCGATTTGCGCTCCGTTGATTGCCCCCTACAATCCGTTCAATCTGGCTTCGTTGAATCTGCTTGACGCGAATATTCCGCCTGCCTGGTCTGTCGACGGCAGCGCGCAGTTTTTGCTGGGCACCGATGATCAGGGCCGCGATATTTTGTCCGCGATTCTGTACGGGTCGCGCATATCGCTATTAGTCGGGTTTGCGTCGGTTATTTTTTCTTTGGTGATTGGCGTTACCTTGGGGCTTATCAGCGGTTATGCGGGTGGGCGCGTCGATAATTTCATCATGAGAGTCGCCGACGTTCAGTTGTCGTTTCCGGCGATTCTTATTGCGCTGTTAATCGACGGCGTGGCGCGCGGAATCCTGCCCCGCGATGTTCAGGACAGCTCATCGTTGTATGTGCTGATTTTCGCCATTGGAATTTCTGGGTGGGTGCAGTACGCCCGTACGGTTCGTGGCGCCACCATGGTCGAACGCAACAAAGAATATGTGCAGGCGGCTCGTCTGATAGGCATGCGTTCTTTCATGGTTTTGCGGCGCCATATTCTACCTAATGTGATGGGGCCGGTTCTGGTGATTGCGACCATTCATCTGGCTATTGCCATTATCACCGAGGCGACCTTGTCCTTCCTGGGAGTGGGCATTCCACCCACTACGCCGTCGTTGGGCACGCTGATTCGCATTGGCAACAGCTACCTGTTTTCGGGGGAGTGGTGGATTGCGATTTTCCCGGGAATTGCCCTGGTATTGCTGGCCTTGTCGGTTAACTTATTGGGTGATTGGTTGCGCGACGCACTGAACCCCAAGCTTCGTTAAGCGGATCGCATGGCGCTACTGACCGTTCAGAATCTGCACATCGAGTTTTCCAGCCGGCATGGCTCTGTGACTGCCATCAAGGACGTAACGCTCAGCCTTGAAAAAGGCGAAATTTTAGGCGTGGTGGGCGAATCCGGCGCGGGTAAATCCACCGTTGGCAACGCCATCATGGGTTTGCTCGAACCGCCTGGGAAAATGACGGCGGGCTCAATTTACCTGGGCGATCGGCGCATTGATCAGTTGCCCCGAAACCAGTTTCGCGAAATACGGGGCCGGCGCATTAGCATGATCTTCCAAGATCCGCTCACGTCTCTGGACCCGCTGCAAACCGTCGGCGACCAACTCGTCGAAACGATACGGGTTCATCTGCGCTTGTCGCTGCATAGCGCCCGGACTCGCGCTGTTGAAATCCTGGAAAGCGTGGGCATCCCGCAGGCGGAAATGCGTTTGCATCAATACCCGCATCAGTTTTCGGGAGGCATGCGGCAACGGGTGGTGATAGCGCTGGCTATTTGCTGCGAGCCTCAGGTTCTTATTGCCGATGAGCCGACCACGGCTCTTGATGTCTCTATCCAGGCGCAAATCCTCGATCTTTTGCGCAAATTGTGTAAAGAAAAACAGGTCGGCATGATCATCATCACCCACGATATGGGTGTTATCGCCGAAGTCACCGATCGGGTTGCCGTGTTGTATCGCGGCTTGCTGGTTGAGCAGGGTACGACGCAGAAGATCCTTGGGAGTCCCGATCACCCCTACACCAAGAGCCTGATTTCGGCGGTGCCACGCGCCGATGTCAAGCTGCGGCGTTTTCCCATGGTTACCTATATCGAGGATATTCAGGCGCCGGTTAAAAAGGAATTTGACGTTGCCACCCACTGGCTTGGACAGCAACGTGATTTCGGCCCTGCCCGAGGCGATACGCCGTTGGTTCGAGCGCGTAATCTTGGAATGCGTTTCGTCTTGAGGGATTCGTTTTTGAAGAAGAATCGTGTGGTTCTGGATGCCGTTAAAGACGTCAGTTTCTCGATCGATGAGGGCGAGGTATTTGGTCTGGTGGGCGAGTCTGGTTCAGGTAAATCAACGATTGCCCGTTTGATCGCGGGCTTGTACAAGCCCAACACGGGTTCTGTCATCTTTAACGACGTCGATGTTTCGCGGCTTGGGGACGAGCATAAGCTCAACGCATTTCGTCGCCAGATTCAGATGGTGTTTCAAGACCCCTTTTCCTCGTTGAATCCCCGGATGCACATTCTTGATATTGTCGCTGAGCCCATACGATTTCATAAGTTGACTCGCGACGAGAAGCAGACAAAAGAAATCGTCGCCGATTTGCTGGATTACGTGGGGTTGGGCGTTCAGGCTCTGACCCGGTTTCCACACGAATTTTCGGGCGGGCAACGTCAACGTATCTGTATCGCGCGTGCCTTGGCAACCCGCCCGCGTTTTCTTATTTGTGATGAGCCAACCTCGTCGCTTGACGTATCGATTCAAGCGCAAATTCTTAACTTGCTTAAAGATTTACAGGAAAAGCTGCACCTGACGATATTGTTCATAAGTCACGATTTGCCGGTTATTCGGCAGATGTGTGATCGGGTTGGCGTTATGCGCAACGGCCAGTTGCTTGAAGTCGCCGCAACCGAGGAGTTTTTCTCGAACCCGCGGCACGACTACAGCAAGCATTTATTGTCATTGGTTCCGACTCTCGACTTCTTGTCGCGCGAGGGTCTGGATCTGCAGCACGGATCGCTGCCTGCCGATGTTGTCCAGTCGGGCTAGCCGCGTTGCGTTGTGGCGGGCCGGGCGAGCCAGCGCCTGGCGAGTTCGATCCAGAAACTGACACCCAGCGGGATCAATTCGTCGTTAAAGTCGTAGCTGCCGTTGTGCAGTGTGCAAGGACCCAACCCGTGGCCCGGCGTGCGGTGATCGCCTTGACCGTTGCCGATAAACAGGTAGCAGCCTGGTTTCTCTTTAAGCATGAAGGCAAAGTCTTCGGCTCCCATTGTGGGGGTGACAGCCTGGTTAATGTTTTCTTCTCCGACGATGTTTTTCAAAACGTCGACGCAAAAGGCGGTTTCATCAGCGTGATTGATGGTTGGAGGGCATCTGCGTTCGAACTCGAATTCAGCTGTGCAATTAAAGGCCTGGCAAATGAATTGCGTCATTTCACGCATACGCTTTTCAATCAAATCCAGAGTCTCTTCGGAAAATGTGCGCACCGTGCCACGTAATTCCGCCGTATTTGGAATAACGTTGTCGGCCGAGCCGGCATGCAATTGGGTCAGGCTTAATACAGCTGGGTCGAGTGGATTTCGATTGCGTGTGATGATGGTTTGAAGGGCCTGAGCCAGTTGTACGGCGGCCATGACCGGATCGATTCCCAGGTTAGGCATCGCCGCGTGCGCGCCTTTGCCTTCGATGGTAATTCCGAATACATTAGCTGAACCCATCATAGGCCCCGCAATTACGCCGAAGGTGCCGGTCGCCATGCCTGGCCAGTTGTGCATGCCAAACACGGCGTCCATAGGAAACAAAGTAAATAAGCCGTCGTCGATCATTTTCTTTGCGCCGCCGGGGATTTCTTCGGCCGGCTGAAAAATTACGTAGACGGTGCCGTGGAAATCGCGATGCTGTGCTAGATAGCGCGCGGCGCCCAACAACATGGCGGTATGACCGTCATGACCACAGGCGTGCATTTTCCCAGGGTTCTTGCTGGTATGTTCAAAGGTATTGAGTTCTTGCATGGGCAGCGCGTCCATGTCGGCGCGCAAGCCGATCGATCGGCCATTTTTGGTTTTGCCAACGATAGTCCCAACGACACCGGTCGTACCCAGGCCGCGATGCACCTCGATACCCCAGGAAGCAAGTTGCCCTGCAACAATGTCGGCGGTTCGGCTTTCTTGATAGGCCAGTTCAGGGTGAGCGTGGATGTCGCGGCGGATGGCAGTAATTTCAGCTTGCCACTTAATAATAGGCTCGACTAATTTCATGGTGGTAAATCCTGTAATGGCTGATAGGTGGCTGGCGTTGCTGGAAAAACTATACGCGGTTGGTGGCTTGTTATCAATTAAGGAAGCGGGATTGACACTACCTTGGCTCGTGGCATAGAGTAACGAGGATACAGATAGCGCTGCTGCGCGACATTTCGCCGCGTGGCTGGCGTGATTCAAGACCAAGGAGTCAACAATGAAATCATCTCGACGCGCATTTTTAATCACCAGCGCAGGTCTTGCGTCTTCGCTGGCGTTTACAGGACAGGCCCTTGCTGACGCACCGAAGCTTGACGAGAATGACCCGACTGCGCAAGCGCTGGGATACAAACATGATGCGACCAAGGTCGACAAGGCCAAGCAACCCAAGTACGCTGCGGGCGAAGATTGTGCCAATTGCCAGCTTTATCAGGGCAAGGCGGGCGATCCGTTTGGACCCTGTCCAATATTTGGCGGCAAGCAAGTATCCAAGGACGGTTGGTGCAGCGCCTATGCAAAGAAGGCTTGATATTTAACTGGGGTGTATCTTGAAGGTTATCGGTCTTATAGGCGGGATGAGCTGGGAGTCCACGGTTCTTTATTATCAGGAAATCAACGAAGCAATCAAAGAACGTTTGGGTGGGCTGCATTCGGCGAAGATTCTTCTTTACAGCGTCGATTTCCACGAAATTGAACGGTTGCAACGCTCGGGAGACTGGGACGCGGCGGGCGAGATACTGGCCGGTGTGGCTCGTTCGCTGCAGGCGGCGGGCGCTGATTTTCTGCTTGTGTGCGCCAACACGATGTACAGGGTCGCCCCTGCGATTGAACTGGCTGTTCAAATTCCTTTGGTGCACATCGTCGATCCTACGGCGGAAAAAATCAAGCAGGCTGGTTTTTCGACGGTTGGTTTGCTGGGCACGAGCTTCACGATGGAGCAGGCATTCTACAAAGACAGGTTGCATAAGTCCTGGGGACTGCGGGTGCTGGTTCCGGAACCGGAAGATCGCGAAATCGTGCACCGTATTATTTACGACGAATTATGCCTTGGGAAAGTGCTGCCGCTATCCCGCGCCGAGTATCGAAGAATTATTGCTGAACTCGTGGCGCGCGGCGCGGAAGCGGTCATCCTCGGATGCACTGAAATTTCGATGTTGATTGATCAGACGGATGCTGCGGTTCCTTTGTTCGACACGGCGGTTATTCATGCGCGCAAGGCGGCTGAATTGGCGCTTGAATAAGGTCGTTTGCAACGTTGTGCGCGAAAAAAGACGGACCTGGATCAAGGCCGCCTCAGGGCCGATAAATATCGGAGTAATATGGCGTTTTTCTCGAACCACC
>JBDTGB010000243.1:0-4675 GCA_039937635.1 Burkholderiaceae bacterium
ATTGGGGGCCATATTCAAAAGGACGAGCGCAGCGCCGCTAACTGAAGTCCCGCTTAAAGGCAGCTACGCACTGCACGATTTCGCTCGCACTGCGACACTTTTTGCCATCCCTTATTCACAACCCGCCCGATTCCCCATCGCTACCGTCGGCGCCGCGCGCGCCATGATCTGGATCGGACAAAACGCGGGTGAACCGAAAGCCAGGGAATTCGCGCATCGCGTTTACCGCGCTTATTTTGCCGAAGGGCAAGATATCGACAAGCTTGATGTGGTCAAAAATCTGGCGAACGAGACAGGAATCGACGCCGCGCTACTGGCCGATGCGATCCAGCAGGAAGGCATCAAGACTGCGCTTAGAAATCAAATAGAAACAGCCATGGAAAAAGGCGTTTTCGGTTCGCCGTTCGTTTTTGTCGACGGCGAACCGTTCTGGGGATTCGACCGCTTCGATTACATAAGGAAGTGGCTGCGAAACGAGGCAAAACCAACAGACTGATTCTTCAATAGCAACAAGCGCGCGCCCTGGGGCCGTATGTCGCCAAATACAGGTGTGCGAATGGATGGGTACGGATTGCTCCAGTCAAACCAGGTCATGAAAATCTGCCCGAAAAAGAACCAAAGAGAACGATCGACATTTATACTCTAAGCGGCATAATTTAAATCGACCCGTGAAAAGGCGACACACGTTATGCTGAACAAAGATGACGGAACTATACCGCCGCGCCTATCGCAAACAAAATCAAAAAGGAGACAACAATGAAACAACCCACCCGCTTTTTCAAGGCAAAACGCCTTGCATGTGCTGCATTTATTGGCCTGATCAGCTCGCTGTCGGCACACGCGGCGACATTTCCAGACCATTCCATAACGCTGGTGGTGCCTTACCCACCCGGAGGCACGACCGACATCTCGGCACGCACGCTGGCCGATGCCATGCAAAAACAACTCAAGCAGTCCATTGTCGTTGAAAACCGCGCCGGCGCAGGCGGTGTTATCGGCATGGGTGTCGTGGCACACGCCAAGCCCGACGGATATACCTTGGGGCTAGGCACGATCGGCACGCAAAGCATCAATCAGTTTCTGTACAAAGACATGTCCTATAACCCCGAGAAGGATCTGGCGCCCATCGCCCTTGTGATAACAACGCCAAACGTGATCGCGGTACCTGCAGCGTCGAAGATTAAAACCGTGGCCGATCTTATTGCGGCGGCAAAAGCCGCCAAAGACAAGGAGTTGTCCTACGCGTCGCCTGGAGTCGGGTCATCGGTGCACCTGACTGGCGCCTACTTCGAGCAAGAAGCGGGCATCCATTTGCTGCATGTGCCGTTCAAGGGCGCGTCGCAATCCATACCTGCCGTTGTGGGCGGGCAGGTAGATATTCTGGTCGACAACCTGCCCAGTTCGCTGGCTCAGATCAAGGATGGCTCCAGATTGCGAGGCGTCGCCGTAACTTCGGCGCAGCGTTCGCCGGCCATTCCCAATGTTCCCACCGTGGCAGAATCCGGTCTGCCCGGCTTTGATGTGACCGCGTGGTTCGGCCTGTATGCGCCCGCCAGAACACCAAAACCGGTCCTTGACAAACTGATCGCCGCCGCCAAGCTGGCCCTGGAATCGCCCGAGGTCAAAGCCAAGTTTGTATCATTCGGCGCAGAAGCCGGAACGCTGTTTGGAAGCGACCTGGGCGCCTTCCAGCACAAGGAAGCAGAACGCTGGAGCAAGGTGATCACAGACCGTCACATTACAACCCAGTGATTGCGGTGTTGGTGTCAGGCCTGTTCAATCCACGGAAATAAGGAGTGCTTTCGCATGTATAGCGGCGCAGACAGTCTTTGCGATACATTACTGACCAACGATGTCGACGTGTGTTTCGCCAACCCTGGCACGTCGGAAATGTATTTCGTCGCGGCACTCGACAGGAAACCGCGCATGCGCTGCGTTCTGGGCGTGTTCGAGGGCGTGGTGACAGGCGCGGCTGACGGCTATGCGCGCATGGCGGACAAGGCGGCCGCCACGCTCTTGCACCTGGGGCCCGGTCTGGCCAACGGCCTGGCCAATATCCATAACGCACGTCGTGCGCATACACCGATGATCAACATCGTCGGCGACCATGCCACCTATCACCTGAAATACGACGCACCCCTGACCACCGACATTGAAAGTCTGGCACGACCGATGTCGAACTGGGTGCGTCGGATCCGTTCCGCGGCCGATGTGTCGCCGTGCGCGGCGGCAGCCGTAGAAGCGGCACATACCGGACAAGGCCAGATTGCCACCCTGATTCTTCCCGCCGATGCGTCCTGGACCGAGGCTCCGGCCAAAATCCAACGCGCTGCGCCAGCGGGCTTTACTCAGATTGAGGCCGGGACGCTGCACCAGGCAAGCGAAGCGCTACGCAACGGACGCAAGACCGTCATCCTGCTATCAGGCAAGGCACTACGAAGCAAAGCGCTGGAAACTGCCAGCCGGATTGCCGTCAAGACTGGCGCGCGCCTGTTGGCGCAACAATCCAATGGCCGGGTTGAGCGAGGCGCGGGGCGTGTGACGATTGATCGCGTGCCGTATAACGTCGATCTGGCATTGAAGGCACTTGCCGGCACGGAACAACTTATTCTGGTCGGCGCCAAGTCGCCCGTGGCGTTTTTCGCATACCCCGGCAAACCCGGCGCGCTGACGCCGCCCGACTGCAAGATCATTGCCCTTGCACGCGCGACCGACGATCTTGCCGACGCGCTCGAGGCACTGGCCGATTCGGTCGGCGTGGGCAAGGCAATACTGCCGATTACCGCCCAACGCAGTGCGTGCGAGCTGCCCACTGGGCTGTTAACGGCCAGCGCCATCATCCAGGCGATCGGCGCCCTAAGCCCCGAAAACGCCATTCTCTGCGATGAATCGGTAAGCTCAGGCCGGAACTCGTTTAGCGCTACGTTCGCCGCCGCGCCGCACGACTTCCTGCAAATCACAGGCGGCGCAATCGGCAGCGGCATCCCCATGGCAACCGGAGCGGCTGTCGCGTGCCCTGACCGCAAAGTCATCCTGATGCAGGCCGACGGCAGCGGCATGTACACGCTTCAGGGCTTATGGACGCAAGCTCGCGAGCAGCTTGACGTCGTCACTATTATTTTTGCCAACCGCAGCTACGCCATTCTGCATAACGAGTTGAAGATGGTCGGGGCAGGCGAACCCGGCCGCAATGCACGGCGCATGCTCGACCTGGACAACCCCGCATTCGACTGGGTGCACATGGCGCAAGCGGCGGGTGTCGAAGCGGCGCGTGCGACCGGCGCCGATACATTCGTTGACGTATTACGTTCGGCTCTGTCCAGAAAGGGGCCGTTTCTTATCGAGGCAATTATCTAGTGTTCCGAACGTGCGCGGGCGGCGCCACGCCCTGTCCGCTATTCCGCATCCGGCTGCCTGCCTGGCGCCGCCTGCTGAAATTCGGCCAACTCGGCACAAGCGGCGTCAATCCGGACAATAACGGGCAAAGCGCTTAAGTCGCAATCGAGGCGGCGCGCGTTGGCCACCTGAGGAACCAGACAGACATCGGCCAACGAAGGCTCATCGCCATGACAATAGCGACCCGTCCGCAGACTGCCGGCCAGCATCTTTTCAACCGCTGTCAGGCCCTGCGATACCCAGTGACGATACCAGGCGTTTCTTGCTTCTTCGTCGGCCTTTAATTCATGTTTCAAATATCTGAGAACACGCAAATTATTCAGCGGATGAATGTCGCACGCGATTGTTTGCGCAATAGAGCGCACCCGCGCCCGATCCTGCGCGCCAGACGGCAAAAGAGCCGGAAGCGGATAAGTTTCTTCAAGGTACTCAAGTATGGCCAGCGACTGGGTCAGCACGAAATCGCCATCAATCAACGTGGGAACCAACGCAATCGGATTTAACGCCCGGTATTCAGGCGAGAACTGCTGGCCGCCTTCTTTAAGCAGATGCACAGGCGCTGTCTCGTAAGCCAGGCCTTTAAGGTTCAACGCAATCCGCACGCGATAAGCCGCCGAACTGCGAAAATAACTGTATAGCTTCATGGCGTTTCATGCAGCTTGCGCGAAAGGTCCTTGGGCAAAGGAAACGACACGTTTTCATTGGCCCCCGGCAAAGTGCGCACCGATGCCGCCCCCAATTCCTTCAGACGGCCGATAACCTGTTGCACCAGCACTTCCGGCGCCGATGCGCCGGCCGTCACACCGACCCGCTTGCTGTGACGCAGCCAGGCGGGATCGATCATGGCCGGATCGTCGATCAGATATGCCGTGGTTCCCTTGCGTTCCGCGACCTCGCGCAAGCGATTCGAATTCGAACTATTGGGGCTTCCGACTACCAGCACCAAATCGCACTGAGGCGCCAAAATTTTGACTGCATCCTGACGATTTTGAGTCGCGTAACAAATATCGCTTTTCTTGGGCTCCATGATGCCTGGAAAACGGGCGCGCAGCGCCTGCGCAACCGAGGCGGCGTCATCCACCGACAGCGTTGTCTGCGTTACGAAGGCAAGCTTGTCGGGGTTGCACACTTGCAGATTCGCCACATCCTGTACATTTTCGACCAAATACATACCTTCGCCGACCTGGCCCAGGGTTCCTTCGACTTCAGGGTGGCCGCGATGGCCAATCATGATGATCTCGCACCCCGCCGCGCGCATCCGGGCCACTTCAACGTGCAC